>DASWDU010000049.1 GCA_036395115.1 Thermoplasmata archaeon
CCGCAGGAGGCGGTACAGGACGTTGACCGCGTCGACGCCGGACAGCGAGAGGGCGACGACTCCCGAGACGCTCTCCGAGACGCTGGTCTGACTCAGGTTCTCCCCATACAAAGGCGCGTTCGCGAGGGGCGCGAACGTCCCGCCGTCGAAGTCTGCCCGGAGCTTCGAGCCGAGGAAAATCGACCTCGGGACGACGACCGCGTTCACGCCGACGACGAACGGCCCGTACGCGGACGTCACGTCGAACGTGAAGACGTAGTACCGGTCTTGCCCGACGAGGCGGCTCTGGCCACTCGCCAGCGTGATCGTCGCGTTCCCGTCCGTGACGAACAGCGTGTTCGCCTTCGGCAGGGCGAGCGTCCAGGCGTCGAACGAGTACCAGGAGTCCCCGTTGTACAGGGTCGATGACGACGTGCCCGAATTGAGTGTGTACGTGACGAACGCGTCGACGAGGATGTCGTCCCCGCGGCCGGGGTTAATCGCCCAGGCGGTCGCCCGCAGCGAAACGGACGACACGTCGTCCGGGACGTCCGCATAGTAGGTGGAGCCGAAGTCCGAGGTCGCGTACTGCGTCGTCGGGATCGGCGGCGGGCACGCGTACGACGTGAAGGAATCGCGCGTCGACACGACGTGCTGGCTCACCCACGTGTAGTCGTCGTTCACCCGGATGATGCCGACGAGCTCCGGGGTGCACCACGGGCCCGCGCCGTGGTGGACGGAGTTCACTCGGACGGCCACGAGGAGGTTGTGCAACGGGTCCAGGTCCGACGAATCGCGGACGCCGTCCCCGTCCGTGTCCCACGCCAGCGGGTTCGTCCCTTTCGTCAGCGTCTCGTACCCGTCGGACCATCCGTCCGCGTCCGTGTCCGTCTTCCACGGATCCGTCGCGAAGCCGTCGGAGCCGAGGTTCATCTCCTCGCTGTCATTGAGGCCGTCGGCGTCCGTGTCCGCCCGGTTCGGGAGCGTGTGGACCGTGACCTGCAATTGCAGGTACTCGACCGCTCCAACTTTGTTGATCGTCGAGTCGTACGCTTTCACGTACCACGTCCGGCCTGCGACAACGAGATCCTCCCGAGCGAGTTGGGAACCCGTCGAGGGCTTCTGCAGGAGGTCGTACGACGTGAAGTTGTTCGACTGGCCTGCGTTGCCGTACTGGCGCAACAGGACGCCGAGGTCGTCGGTGCTTCCGGTCCACCGCTCGAGCCATGCGGCGATTTGGCCCATGTCCTCGTGGGTGAAGCCGACCATCGCCCGGACGCCCTGGATCGCCCACGCCGGGGCTCCGAGCGCGAGGTCGATCTTGTCCGAAGAGACCCAGAGCTGGTCTCGCGTCGGATAGCGCTTCGGGGTCTTGACGCTCTTCACGAACAGTTCCTGCCCGTCGGAAAGGCCGTCGAAGTCCGTGTCCGTCGCGTTCGGGTTCAGCAGGATGCCCCGCGCAGAGGACTTCGTCAAGGCGGCTTGGGCGATTCCCTTCGCGTACACGACGAGTTCGTCAAGCGAACCGCCGAATCGCGGGCAGCTCGGCGAGCATCCTTCCGCCCGAGCCAGCGTGATCGGGTTCGCCGTATCCGTCGGCTTGAAACCCGTCGCCGAGGCCATGAGGACGTCATCGAAATACAGGGCCATCGTCGTTCCATCCGTGGTCGCGGACACGCGGACCCATCGATTCAACGGTAGCGGGAGCTGGGAGACGAGCGGGGCCTTCGTGTACATCGTGAAGCGCGCCAGCCCGTCCGAGCTGAGGTTCAGGTAAAACTCCCCTTTCTTGGCGACGAGGGAGACGTCGGACGCTGGAGCCGACGACGAGAGCGCGTATGTGGAAACGGTCAGGCCCGCCGTGTTGAAGTTCAGGCTCGCCGCATCCGTCACGTTGACGCTCGACGCGGCGGTGGCAAAGTTCCGGGCGAACCCGATCCGACCTTCGACGACCGACGTGGCGAAGAGGATGCCCGCGTTTCCCTTGCCGGCGAAATCCGCAAGCTTTCCGTCGGATCGAAGGGACTCCATGTCGAACCGGACGACCGGCAGATCCGCGGCCGAATATTGCGCGATCTCGTCCAGCGCGAGGGCCCGATCCCACAACTGGACTTCGTCGATCGATCCGAGGAAGTACAACGAAGAGCCGTAGTACTGGCCGATGCGCAGGGGTTGCCCCGTCGTCCGGAGGGATCCGGAAAGGCTTGCGGTCGTCGCGTCCGTAACGCCGTTGATGTACAGGCGGACCGTCGAGCCGTCGAACGTGAACCCGATGTGCGTCCATGTGGCCGTGGTGATCGACGTGCTCGAGGTCGCGCTCGCGGTCGTCCCGGCGACATTCTTGACCTGCACATTGAGCTTCCATGCCGTGCCGACCTTCCGGACGTCCATGTAGTACTGGAAGTCCACGCCGCTCTGGCCCTTCACGACGACGGGGTTGTACGTCCCCGCGCTACTCGAAATGGAGACCCAGGCCGCCACCGTAATCATCCCCGGCGAGACCACCGAGGCGTCGCTCGCCTGGACGTAATTCGAGCTGGCGAACGAGCGCGCATTCCCGACCTTGCCGGTGACAGAGGTCGTGCCTGAAATGGTGCCATGGCCGCCGTTCCCGCTCCAATCGCGCAGACGGCCATCCGCCAGGGTCGTCTCCATGTCGTAGAAGGCGATCCGGTGATCCAGGATCCCCGCGAGCTCGTCGGGATCCTTCACGCCGTCCGCGTCCGTGTCATCCGAGGTCGGCGAGGTCTTGAACGTAAACGTCTTCGCGGTCCCGTTCACGGGGATGGTGATCGTGCGGTCCAACACCTCCACGTTATCCGGGACTCCGTCGGCATCCGTATCCTTCAGGGACGGATTCGATCCGTAGGTGTTGACCTCCGCGCCGTCCAGTAGCCCGTCCCCATCCGTGTCCGTGGCGCCGGTCCCCGTCGGTCTCGTCGTCATCCGCGCGGTCAGGTTCGCCGGCCCCGCGAATGCGAAGTAATGCAAAATCTCGACGCCCGGCGTCGCGCTCGTCTCGCGCGCGTAGCCGAAGCTGGCGTTCGCCACCGCAGAGAGCCGGAGGCTCACATCCGCGTTCGAATTCTCCGTCGCGAACCAGGAGACGACCATGGGGGCGACACCGAAGCTCTTCGGGAAAGAGATGTTCCCCGAGGTCGCCGACCCGATGCTTACTGCCAGACGCGTCCATGTCGCGAGTGCGGTTGAGTCCGCTTGGGGGGCGACAGCGATGTACCCGACCGTCTCGGTTGCGTGCGTCCCAAGCGGGTTCGTGCGCAGGTACGTCTCGAAGGAGAAAGCCCCGACCGACCGGATCTTTGCGGCGGCAGCCTTCGTGTCGGCGTTTGACTGGATCTGCGCCAGGACGATAGGATTCTGGGCGAAGGCCTCCCGAAACGGCACGGGCACGTATGTCGTACCGACCCCGGACTTGATGCCCGCTTCGACGACGGTCCCGTCCGGCAGGACGTGGTTCCCGGCCTCGACCACGAGGTAGGTCACGTTCTCGCCGCCGTGCCCGCCCACTGCAGACCACTCCTGAAAGCGGAGTTCAAAGCTGTGGTCGGTGATGGACTGGATCCGGATGATTCCGGTCGCGACATCCTTCTGCGTCGGCGGCTGGGCGATCACGACGGGGCTGGTGTACCTGTTCTTGAGAAACACTTTCGTCCAGGCGTCCGTGATGCCGGCGGCGAGGCCCACCTCTCCGACGACCTTCGATTGGCCCGTCGTGACGAGGCCGCGCTCCTGGCCGTCCGTCAGGCCGTCCCCGTCGGTGTCTGCGAGGCCCGGGTTCGTCGTGAAGGCGGCGAGGATCGAGGAAACGCCGCCCGTCCACACGGTGAGCGTATGCGGCGCGATTTCGTAGCCGTCGGAGAGCCCGTCCAGGTCGGAATCCCTCGTGACGGGGAGCGTGGACCACGTGAACGCCTCCGTCCCGTCGCCGATCCCGTCGGAGTCCGTGTCCATCGCCTGCGGGTCGCTGTTCGCCTCGAATCGCAGGGTGTACGACGTCAGGCTGCCCGCCGAGCCGATCGACCAGTCGCGCACGACGAGACGCCACGGGAGATACGATGTGAACAAGGCCAAGGGCAGCGCGGGCCGCAGGATGCGAGATGCGTTCTCCCAGGCACTGCCTCCGGACGCCGCACTGGTGAGGTCCACGACGACCGTCGCCTTCGTGCCGACATCGATCTCCCCCGGGGTCCAGTCCGCCCCGAGAATGCCCAATGTCGCGGAAGCCGGAGCTGAAGGTCCGTCCGGCGCGAGGGTGGGCGACGTGGGGCAGTTGATCCGGCAACCACCGCCGCCGCCCCCGCCCCCGCCGTTGTACACCGTCACCGTAATGGTAGACGAGGCGGCCTTTCCGTCGGAAACCCGGTACGCTTTGGCGGTCAGGGTGTGTAGATCGTCTGTCGAGTTCGTCGTGTCCCACAGCCACGAATAGGGAGAGGACGTGTCCGTGGACTGCAACACTCCGTCGAGGTAGAACTCCACCTTGGAGATCGACGAGGACGCGGAACTCGCGTTCGCCGCGACGGTCCTGGCGAGCTTCACAATCGCCCATGCGGAGGGCGCCGTGATGTGTACCGCGGGGTCGTTGCTCGTCGTGACGTTGCGGGTCGATGTCGTCGTCTGTTGGAGGGCCCCGAGGTCGTACGCGACCGCTTTGATCGTGTGGACGCCGTTCATCCACCCATCGGTGCCCCACGACAACGCATAGTCATGGGTCCCGGCGATCGGGGTGGACACGAACTGCTGCAGGACATTGTCCACATAATAGCCGACCTTTTGGACGCCGTTGTAGTCGGTCGCGGTCACCTTGACCGTGACCGTCCCGGTCACCGTCGCATTACTCGCGGGGTTCTTCCACGTAACGACAGGGCCGAGGTTGTTGACGTTCACCGAGATCTGGTCCCACGCCTTTCCGCCGGCCGTGTCGTACTGCGTCGCGTTGAGGATCCGGACGCCGTCTCCTGACGTCGTCCAGCTCCACGGGTACGCGTTCCCTACGGGCGCCGTGAGGTTCGCCATGAGCGTCCCGTTCACGCGGAACTCGACTTTCGTCGTGATTTCCGGATGAAGGACCGTCGCGACGGCATTGATCGTCCCCGCGTAGGTCGCCCCCGCGATGGGGCTCGTTATGCCAACGGAGAGTAGATGCCTCCCGGGATCCCAGACGTAGCGCTCGATCCACGCGGACCCGTTCCAGTATCCCACCGCGGCCGTAACGTCGCTCCGTTTCGTATGGTCGATCGAGAAATTCGCAAGTGCTTTCACAGGCAGTCCGTAGAATTGCGCTAGGGACAGGCTTGCGGTCGTCGAATTGACTCCGTCATCCGGGATCGCCTTAGGGAGTCCCCCCGGTGACATGTCCTGGTAGTAAATCGTGGCCGTCTCCTGCGCGTTCGTGAGGCCGTCGCCGTCGGAGTCCCCCTGTAAGTACGCCTCGAATTCGTTGATCTGCGGCTTCGTCGACCCCACCTTGGCGTCGATCGTGATTTGCATCCCCAGCGCGAAGAAGGTGCTCTGAAGGCTGACGACCACATCCAAGACATTGTTCTGTGTGGTCGACCACACCTTCTCTCCGGATTCGTAGAGCCCATTGCCGCTCGTGTCCAAATACAGGGAGAGAGACGTGTACTTCGTCGTCGTAAAGTGGGCGTGCACCACGTTCACGGAGGCGAAGCTCCGGAACCTCACGGCGAGACTCCCTATCGTCGTGGAGCTCTGCCAAACGGAGGACGTCAACCCGTCGATCGCCTTGCCTGGAACGTTGGGGTCCGTATACCCGGAGGCCGTCGCTTGAGCGCCGTTCGTCGCGAGCGCGTGATTGTACTCCGATCCCGTTGGCGACGTCGCCGCGGCCTCGTGGCTCTGAAAGAGCACCGTGATCATGATGACCGCACAGACAATCGCGATAATTCGAAGCGCCCGCTTCGTAAAAGTCCCCTCCGCGCCCGATAACCATGTAGAGGCAGATAACCGCGGTTGTCAATTCGACTTGAGTTGTCACGTTTTCCCCGGGAAGCTCGGACAGTCTAGATCCACGTGCAGCGATTGATTTTGCGACGAATCCCGATTCCTGCATGACCTGCCCGGTCACGCATTCGCCACGGTCGCAAACCCCCTGGACCGGAAGGCGGACGCCCCTGCTGGGATTCGAACCCCAGTCAGAGGTTCCGGGAGCCTCGCCGAGGCTGCGTCGGTTCGATTTCAAAGATGGGCGGCACGACCTCGGGCCGCCTTTTCTGCGCCCGCTCGGATCGCTTTCAGATTCTCCGCGATGCGGTCCGGAAAAATCCCGGAGCCCGAAACGAGGATGTCCGCCCCTGCCTCCGCGACGATCGGCGCGGTGTCCACCTTGATCCCTCCGTCGACTTGGAGCTCGGTCTCGAGCCGCTCTCGATCGATGTACGCTCGCGCCTCGCGAATCTTCGGCAC
Source organism: Thermoplasmata archaeon (assembly GCA_036395115.1). Lineage (NCBI taxonomy): Archaea > Methanobacteriati > Thermoplasmatota > Thermoplasmata > Thermoplasmata archaeon. The sequence continues at coordinate 6,427 of DASWDU010000049.1, forward strand.
GACGTCGGCGCGGAACGCCTGGCCCGAGAAGCCCGGATGGACCGTCATGATGAGGAGCAAGTCCGCGTCGGGGAGGAACGGCTTGCCCCTCTCGAACGGCGTGGCGGGGTTCAGCACGAGTCCCGGGGCGATTCCGTGGTCGCGGATGAGTTTGATCGTCGTGCGGACGTCGTGATCGCTCTCCACATGGACCGTCAGGTCGTCGACGCCCGCCTCGACGAACGCCTCCACGAAGTTCTGCGGGTGGGTCACCATCAGGTGTGCGTCGAACGGGACCTTCGTCAGCGGCCGGATCGATTTCACCAGCGCGGGTCCCATCGTGACGTTCGGCACGAAGTGTCCGTCCATGACGTCGATGTGGAGCATGTCCGCGCCGGCCCCCACGGCCTCCAGCACTTGCTCCCCGAGCCGATCGAAGCGGGCGGAGAGGATCGAGGGGGCGATCTTGATGCCCATCGGCGCGACGAATGAACAGCGCGGGATAAGGGTTCCCTCCCTCCTCCGCGGCGACGGGAAAGGGAGGCGCGAAGTGCGTTCAGGCTCGGTGGTACGACGTCAGTTCGATCTGAACGTGCAGGCCGTCGACGAGGGTCGCGACCTTGACGACGTTGCCGACGTCCCCGTTGAACCACGCCGCGACCGGCGCGTGCAAGTCGCCAAATCCGTCGTCCCCGAGGCGCATCGCGAACGCCATCTGGTCCGTCGTCGTCCCGAGCTCGATCACGGGCAGCCCCACGCCGACGGGGATCGCCGAGAACGTTCCCGCTGGCGTAGTGACGTCCTCGAAGATCCCGCTCGACAAGAGGAGCCGGACGGGCACGGTGAACGTGATGTTCCGGCCTTTCTCGACGTACCAGTTTGGCGCGTCGAAGCGCCAGGTCGTCCAGGCGTGGACCGTCGCGTTGCTCGAGGCCTCCCATGTCTCGTTCTCTCCGAGCGGGAACGACCAGACGTCGAGGGGCGGGTCGTACGTCGTCTCGATCTTCGCCGTGTACGACACGTTGATCGCCACATCGTAGGTATCGTATTCCGCATAGAACGAGCCGCTGATGTGGACCGTCCGGACCTCCGTGACCTTGGCGAGGTCCGAGGCGCGGTACAGCGTGTACCCGTCGACCGTCGCATCGTTCAGGATGACGGTGGCGTGCAGCATGATCGTGGCGTCCCCGTAGCCCGTCTCCTGCGAGAGGTCGATCACCTTCCCGACATGGTACGTCGCCGCAAGGCTGACGTTGTACTGCGAACCATCCGCCGAGTCGACCGTGCGGGTGATGGTCCCTTCCAACGCCGGGGCGACCCACAGGCTCTGCATGCTCTCGAGATCGGACGAGGCGTTCACGTCGTACGTCCACGAGTCCCCCACGTGCCAGGTCGGCGTGTCGATCGGCCCGGCCTCCGGTTGCGGCGCCGCGCCGTTCGGCGGTTCGAGGCTCATGAGATTCTGGGGCCCGACCGCCACCGCGAAGGCGGTGAACAGCGAGGACGTCACGAGGACGCTGATGAGGAGCGCTTTGTTTTGCATTCGCATCATCGTTGTTCCGGCCTTTACGAGCACTCCAGCTATTTACGAATTGTGATACAGACGTAGAACGGTTAAGCATGTTGAATCGATTTTATCTTTTGAGAATGAATGTCGCCATGCGGCGGGTCGGGAATCTGCGTGCTCCACATCGGTTCAACCGTTGGATCTTCGAAGGGATGTTCCTCGGATGGGGGGCGCTGACGAGCCTCGTCCTCGTCGCGGTACTCGCGGTCGTGACGACGGTCACGTCCGAGCCCTTTGCTATCCTCCTCGTCCTGGCGGTGTTCACTCTGGTGTGGTGGCACTTGCTTTGGATTTCGTTCGAGCGAGGGAGCGGCGTCCGCTAACCCGCGTCACCAAAGCCCTTAAGCCCGTCGCGTCATCTCCGGGCCGTCCCGGGCCACGCCTGCGGGCGGGGTGGGCCATGGTCGACGTTTCCGAGGAACTGATTGCAGGTCTCAAGAAGAAGGCCGTGGTCCTCCGGAAGCACATCATCCGCATGACGAACAACGTGCAGAGCGGCCACCCCGGAGGCTCGATGTCCGCGTGCGACATCGTCACCGCGCTCTACTTCCACGTCCTCCGCGTCGATCCGAAGCGGCCGGACTGGCCGGACCGGGACCGGTTCGTCCTGAGCAAGGGCCATGCGTGCCCCGTCTGGTATGCGGCCCTCGCCGAACGCGGATTCTTTCCGGTTGACGAGCTGATGACGTTCCGCAAGATCAACAGCCGCCTGCAGGGCCATCCGGAGATGGGCACCACGCCGGGCGTGGAGAACGCGGCGGGCGCGGAAGGGCAGGGCCTCTCGTTCTCCGTGGGTCTCGCGCTCGCCGCTCGGATGGACCACCAAGGCTGGCGCGTGTACTGCGTCATGGGCGACGGCGAACAGGACGTCGGGCAGACATGGGAAGCCGCGATGGCGGCATCGAAGTACGGGCTCGATAATCTCACCGCGTTCATCGACCGAAACGGGATTCAGCAGGAGGGCCGCACGGAGGACATCATGCCGCTCGAGCCGCTTGCTGAGAAGTGGGAGGCGTTCAACTGGCACGTCCTCACGATCGACGGGCACGATTTCCGGCAGATCCTCGCGGGGATCGAAGAGGCCCAGCGGACGCGGGGCCGGCCCACGGTTGTCGTCGCGCGGACCGTGAAGGGGAAAGGCGTGTCCTTCATGGAGAACAAGATCAAGTACCACGGCGCCGCGACGACCGACGAGGAGCTGAAGCGCGCCCTCGCGGAGCTCGATGCGCAGGAGGCCGCGATTTGACGGGCCCGTGGAAGTTGGAGAGCCAGCGGTCGTACTTCGGGAAGGCACTCGTCGAGCTCGGCCGCCGCAATCCCGACGTCGTCGTGGTCGGGGCCGACACGACGGAGTCCCTGAAGGCAATCGACTTCGGGAAGGCGTTCCCCGACCGCTTCTTCCAGCTCGGGATCGCGGAGCCCAACATGATCAGCGTCGCCGCAGGCCTCGCCGCCGCGGGCAAGATTCCCATCGCCGCGACGTACAGCGTCTTCGGGAGCGGGCATACGTACAACGTGATCCGCCAGAACGTCGCGTACACGAACCTGAACGTGAAGATCTTCTGCTCCCACGCCGGGCTGAGCGTCGGCCCGGACGGCGCGACGCACCAGATCAACGAGGACATCGGCGTGATGCGCGGGATCCCACGCATGACGGTCCTCGTGCCCGCGGACGGCCCGGAGACGGCGAAGTGCGTCGATGCCGCCGCGGCGATGAAGGGCCCCGTCTACTGTCGCTTCTCCCGTTCGGACGTGCCCACGATCACGTCGATGGGCGACGAGTTTGCGGTTGGTCGGGCGCGAGTCCTGCGAGACGGATCCGACGTCACGCTCGTGGGCTCCGGGCTCATGGTGGCACGGTGCCTCGAGGCCGCGGATGCCCTCGCGCGTCAGCGGATTGACGCAAGGGTGATCAACCTCTCGACGGTCAAGCCGCTCGACGTCGCGACGATCGACCGCGCCGCACGGGAGACGGGCGCGATCGTCACGGCGGAGGAGCACACGATCGTCCACGGCATCGGAGCGGCCGTCGCTTCGGTCGTCGTGGCGAACCACCCCGTGCCCGTCGCCTGCGTCGGCGTGCAGGACGTCTTCGGCGAGAGCGGCGAGGCGGAGGAAATCCTGCGGAAATACGGGCTCACCTCGGACCGAATCGTCGAGGCGGCGCGCGGCGTGCTGAAGCGTCGGGGCATGTAGTCCGCATTCCCGCGGCGTGCACCGGGAGTCGGGTTGCCTCTACCGTCGCCGCCGTCGCGCCTTGGGCTTCGGCTTGCGACTCGGCGCCTTCGCGCGGCTCGCGGGCTCGCTCTTCTGAGGTCCCTGGTTCGAGTAGGTCGTGACGGTCGCGAAGCCCGCTTTGTTCTCCCACGCCATGTCGAAGTCGCCGTCGTTCAGGGACCACCGCGCGATATTCGTCACGAACGCGTCCTTGAAATTGATGCCGCCGGGGAGGAGGATCTCTCCCGAGAAGTCCGCGCCGGTGACGGGGTTCTTGATGTGTTTGCTCCGGACCTCGCCGATGCCCGCGACGGTGAACCAGCTGTCGTACCCGTCGTAGTGGAAGTCGATCGCCGCGTTCCCCGTCGGCAGGACCTTGGAGAATGTCTTCGGGAAGATCTCGAACACGCCGCCGCCGTGCCTCCCGGCGGTGATTTCCTCGATCGCGCGTCGCTGCTCCGACGTCGCGCTCGGATCGACGTACAGCCGGGCCGTCCCGTTCCCCATGTGGATCGCCCGCGGCCACCACACGCCCCATGCGAATTTCACGCCGTCGAGCTTCGTCCCGTCGAAGTTGCCCTTTCGGATCCGCCAGGCCACGAGCGCCTCGCAATTCCCGCGCGTCGGGAGCGCGTTGAAATTGCACGGGCATCCGTAGTCGCAGTTGCAGCTCTGAACATATTCCGCCTCGAACTTCCAGTTGGTCAAGGGAACCCCCGGGGGCGGTATCCGCGAGGCGCTATAAAATCGCGTGCGCGATCGGCCTCCGCACCGTTCATATCCGGGCCGCCGGATACCGCGTCGATGGAATCGGGGAGCCTCGCCGCGCCGGACGCGCTCCTCCGCCGCCTCCGGATTCCCGTGGCCGCCGCCGTCGGGATCGTCGTCGCAGCCGCGTGGTACGTCACGTGGGTCTCGTCCGACCTCCTCATGCAGGCGCGATCGCCCGCCGCGGTCGGCGCGACGGATCTCGCGCTGTTCTTCGCCCTCCTCGTCGTCATGATGGTCGCGATGATGCTGCCGTCCGCACTGCCGATGGTCCTCGCGTACCACGGCTTCACGCGGCTCGAAGCGGGTCGGCCGGCGCGGCCCGCGGACCCGCTCGCGACCCTCGCCTTCGCCCTGCCCTACTTTCTCGTGTGGGGTGCTTTCGGGGTCGTCGCGCTCGTCGCCCTCGTGGCGGTCAATGCCCTCGGGCCGTGGACGGGCGTCGCGCTCCTCCTGCCCGCCGGGACCCTCGTCGCCGCGGGAGTGTGGCAGGTCACGCGGACGAAGGAAGTCTGCCTGAGCCACTGCACGTCTCCGATGATGTTTGTCCTGCATTTCTGGCGTTCCGGGCGGCTCGGCGCGATGCGGATGGGTTTGCGCCACGCCGCATCCTGCATCGGCTGCTGCTGGCTCTTCATGGTCGTCCTCTTCGTCGCGGGCTCGATGAGCCTCGCGTGGATGGGCGGGATTTCGCTGCTCATCTTCGTGGAGAAGCTCGGCGTCCGTCAGGCGCTCCTCACGCGAGCCATCGGCGCGGTGCTCCTCACCCTCGGCACCTTGGCGGGGGCAACGGCCCTCGCGGCCGCGTAGCGGGGGCCCATGCCGCCCCCGTCCGGCCGGACGACCGGCCTCCTGGGCGTAAGCCAGCTCGGCGCGTGGGCGACGATTTTTCGCTCCGTGTTCCTCCGCCCCTTCGCCGCGAAAACGATGACAGGCACGATCGCCCTCGGCGTCCTCGCTGTCGGGGGGGTGGCCTCTTCCTTCAACGACGAACCCGTGCGGCCGAGGCGGTCGCGGGGATCGCTCGATGACGGTGGCGGGATCGGCGAGGGACTAAATCGTCGTTCGATCCGATGCGGACAGGAGCCTACGGCGCGGACTCGGGCATCTCTTTCACTTGCCGGACGGGGGAGAAAAGGACGAAGAGGAAGGCGAACGCCCCGCCGGCGAGCCCGACGATGATCGCAGGCCGCAACCCAATCGCCTCTCCGAGGAATCCGCCCGCGAGCGCTCCCAGGGGCAACGTCCCCCAAACGATCGTCCGCATGGTCGCATTCAATCGACCCTGAAGTCGGAGGGGGACGATCGCCTGGCGGTAGCTGACCTGGTTGATGTTATAGTAGAGATTGCCGACGAACGAGACGAAGAACATCGCCGCGATGGCGGCGAAGGCGAGCGGTCCCGTGACGAAGGGCAGCGGGAGGGGAGCGAGGCCAAACATCACTCCTCCGAGGATGATGGCCGGCCCCACCCCGATTCGTTTCGCAACGCGATTCGCGGTCACAGCGCCGACGATCCCCCCGATTGACGAGATGGCGAACAGGAACCCGAGGGCGAGCGGATCGAAGCCGAGACCATCCTTCAGGTACAGGATGAGCAGCGCCGAGAAGATGGCGCTCGAGAAGAAGTTCGACCACGCGGTGCACGCCGCGATGTGCCGAAGCCGGCGATCCCCCAGGACGACCTTCAGTCCCTCGGCGATTTCCGCAGGCACGGAGCGGCGCTCGGTTGCATCGGGCGTCGCCTCCCGCTTGCGAATCGCGATCAATGTGATCGCGGAGAAGAAGAACGATGCCGCATCGAAGAGCATCGCGGCGGCCGCCTGGAGGAACTGAATCACCGTGCCAGCCAACGCGGGCCCACCCGTGTTCGCGAGCGTGTTGCTCGTCTCGAGCTTGCTGTTCGCATCCACGAGTTGTTTACGTTCGACGAGGGCCGGCAGGTAGGCCTGGTACGCGACATCGAAGAAGACGGTCAAGATGCCGATGAAGAACGAGAAGGCGTACAGGTAGGCCATGTTCAGGAGGCCGGCGAGGCCGAGCAGGGCGATCGTCAGGATCATGCTCCCGCGGCCGAGATCGGCGAGGATGAGGACGGATCGCCGCTGCCGTCGGTCGACCCACACCCCGACGAGGAGCCCGAACAGTAGGAACGGCAGCGTGCCCGCGGCGCCGAGGACGCCCATCTCCGCGGGATGCGCTCCGAGGACGTATACTGCAATGACCGGGATTGCAAGGCCCGTGAACTGGTCGCCGAGCCGCGAGATGGATTGACCCAACCAGAGGAGCAAGAAGTCGTGGTGACGCCAGAGCGTGGGCCCGGCTGCCATCGGTGAACCGCCCGCATCGGTCGTTCGGATATGTAGGTTCGCCCGCCGTGCGGGGGACAACGTCTCCCGCGAAGCGGAAATCCTCTTATCGACCTGCCGCCATCGGTCGTCGGCGGACGCGCATGGTGAAGATTTTCCTCGACACCGCGAACATCGACGAGATCCGCGAGGCGGCCTCGTGGGGCGTGCTCGACGGCGTCACGACGAACCCCACGCTCGTCGCCAAGACGGGCCGCAAGTGGTCCGAGGTGATCCAGGACATCCTCGCCCTCGTCGACGGCCCGATCTCCCTCGAGGTGACGACGACCCAGGCGGACGAGATGATCAAGCAGGGCCGTCAGCTCGCGAAGCTCCACGAGAACGTCGTCGTGAAGATCCAGATGACGACGGAAGGTCTGAAGGCGATCAAGGCGCTGTCGTCCGAAGGCGTCAAGATCAACACGACGCTCATCTTCAGCGCGAACCAGGCGATCTTGGCCGCGAAGGCCGGCGCGAAGTACGTGAGCCCGTTCATCGGCCGGCTCGACGACATGGGCCAAGAGGGGATGCAGGTGATTCGCGAGATCGTCGAGATCTTCCGGAACTACGAATGGGATTGCGAGGTCCTCGTCGCGTCGATCCGCCATCCGCTTCACGTAATCGAGGCCGCAAAACTCGGCGCGGACATCGTCACCCTGCCGTTCGACGTCCTGACGAAGATGACGCAGCATGCCCTGACCGACGTCGGGCTGAAGCGGTTCCTGGACGATTGGCAGAAGGTGCCGAAGTAGGCCGAGGGCCGGATTGAGCAAGCCTCATTTATGGCATCGGGCATCGGGATGGCGTGAAGCTTCCGAGCCTCCGAACGCTCGGCGTGGTCGGATTCCTGGCGCTAGCGGCCGTCGCGACGGCCCTCGGATGTCCGTTCTTCCGGAACCCGGGGAACTTCGCGACTACGGGCGGCCTCGTCGGGTACGTCCGCTACGTCGTCGACGTCCACCGAAAGCGCTGACCCTTCGACCCGCGTCGCGTGGATAGTTAGGGTCCTCCCGAACCGGGGGGAATCTTTCAAGAGGTGCGGGGCCGATAGTACCGACCGGATGGACCCGGGCGCTCCCAAGATCACGCTCGACCAAGAGAGTTTCAAAGCGCTCGCCTCCGACGTCCGCGTCGGCATCCTGAAGCGCCTCGACGTGCGGCGGGAGACCGTCACGGACCTGAGCAACCGGATCGCGCTGAGCAAGCCGACCCTCCTGGAGCACCTTGAGAAGCTCCAGGCGGCGGGGCTCGTCAAGCGGGTCGACGAAGGCCGCAAGTGGATCTACTACGAGCTCTCGGATAAGGGCCGGAAAATCCTGCATCCGGAACGGGTCGCGATCACGCTCGCTCTGTGCGCCGCCGTCGGGCTCGCGATCATAGGGGCGATATACGTGTTGTCCGCATCGGCGCTGATGGGGGCCGGCCCTCTGCAGAATCAGACCGCTTTTCCCGCCGAAAGACTGCAGAGTACTGCGACCGGAGTCTCCGTCGTGATCTTGCCGTTCGTCCTCTCGGCCCTGTGCGTGTTCGTGGCGCTCGCCCTCCGTGTGTACGGCCGGCATCGGCGGCATCGGTTCTTCGCGGAACTCGACGTCGCATGAGTTCGTCCGCGGGCAGGGATGCCCGTCCGGCTTCCGGGAAATCGTTATGAGCGGCGACGGCCTTCGCAACGGTGTGCCGCGGCTCCGGCGGGGGAGGCCCGCGTGGGCGGTCCCCGTGCTCCTGTTCCTCGCCGTCGTGCTCGCCGCGGCCCTGGCGTTCAACGTCGCGAACCTCGAGGCGGGGGACGAGACGGCGCCTCCGCTCCCCCGGGGTACGAGCCCGGGGGCCCTGTTCACGCTCGACCCGATCTACGCGGACGTCCTCGTCGTCGGGTTCGGCGGCACGGTCGTCGGGGCCGCGATCTACCTGATCCTCACGAACCGCGGACACCAGGGGCGCCCGGCGAAGCCCTCGCGGTGGCGGGAGATCCTCTCGTCCGTCCTCGGGCTCGTGATCGTCCTCGCGCTCCTGTTCGGATGGCCGCGGATGGTCCACACCCTCGCCCCAGGAAACGAGACGGCGGACTCGACGACCGTGACCGGGGACTCCGGGAACGTGACGGCGTGGCCCGCCTCCGTGGGCGCGCCGCTCGGCCTGTTCTTGGCCATCACCGTCCTCGGGACGATCCTCGGGATGTCGTACCTGCTCCGCCGCAACGCCGGCGGCTTCGAGGTCGACGACGACGCCGCGCCGGACGAGCGACGAACCGCGTCCGAGGCCGTCGGAGCGGCGATCGCAGAGCTCGAGATCGGAGGCGACGTGCGGGGGGCGATCCTCGCGTGCTTCCAGCGGTTCTGCCGCCTTCTCGGGTCGCGAGGGATCGCGGAGCAGGGGGCGATGACGCCTCGGGAGCTCGAACGCCTCGCCGTGGACCGCCTGCGCGTCTCGCCGGACGCCTCGGGGACCCTGACCTCGTTGTTCGAGGAGGCCCGGTACAGCGACCACCCGCTGCGGGAGGCGGACCGTGCGCGGGCGATCGAGAGCCTCACGGGGATCCGGGCGGCGCTGGAGGCGTGAGATGTTCCGGCGGCCGCTCCCCATCGCGACGGCCCATCCTCGGCCCGCACGGACGGAGGATTCGCGGGAGACGCTCTGGTCGGAAGCCGCCGCGGTCATCGCCCTCGCGGTGACGGTCGGCGTCCTCCTGTACGAGGCGCAGTTCAGCAGCTCGATGCAATGGCTCCTCGGGGTCGGATTCCTCGCCGCGTTCGCCCTGTTCGCGTGGGGCCTGATCCTCCGCCGGACGGCGGAACCGGCGCCGCTCGTCGGCCCGTCGACCCCGGGGACCATCCGCGAGGGGGAGCTCGGGGCCCTCGCCGCCGCCGTGCGACGCGCCTCGCGCGGCATGGCGTACAGCCAAGTGTTGGTCGCCTCGCGCGCCCGGGCCGCATTCGTCGAGCGGGTTCGCCTCGCCCTGGGCCTCTCGCCAGAGGCGATCCGGGAGGCGCAGCGGGATCCCGAGGCGCTCCACCGAATCCTGCACGACGAGGTCCTCGAGGACTTCGTGCACTTGCGCGTCGGCGACTTGGAGGACCGCTACCGCTGGGTCGTCGAGGCACGGGGACGGCGCGGGTTCGGCCCGGATTTCCTCGGGGTCCTCCGGCGCATGGAGGCGTGGAGGTGAAGGTCACCTCCGTCGCGGAGATCGGCGGAGCGCTCCTCGACGCGGTCGAGACCGTCATCGTGGGAAAGCGGCCGGTCCTCGAGCGCGTCCTGTGGGCGATCCTCGGCGACGGGCACCTCCTGATCGAGGACGTGCCGGGCCTCGCGAAGACGCTGATCGCGAAGTGCTTCGCCGCGGGACTCGGCCTCGGGTTCCGCCGCGTGCAATTCACGCCGGACCTGCTCCCGGCGGACATCACCGGCACCTACGTCTTCGATCGCAAGACGGGCGAGTTCGTCCTCCGTCGCGGCCCCGTGTTCACGAACGTCCTCCTGGCGGACGAGATCAACCGCGCGCCGCCGAAGACGCAGTCCGCGTTGCTCGAGGCGATGCAGGAACGGCAGGCGACGCTCGAGGGCGAGACGTTCCGCCTCGATCGGCCGTTCTTCGTGATCGCGACGCAGAATCCGATCGAGCACGAGGGCACGTATCCGCTGCCCGAAGCCCAGGTCGACCGGTTCCTCCTCAAGATCGACGTCGGCTATCCGACGCGCGAGCAGGAGATCGAGATCCTCCGTCGACGGCGGGACCGGCGGACGGACGACGCGACGATCGAGCCGATCACGACGCCCGATGAGGTCCGTGCGCTCCAAGCCGCACTCGAGGACGTCCACGTCGATCCGGCGGTCGAAGGGTACATGGTCGACGTCGTCACGATGACCCGCGGGCACAGCCAGGTCGAGATCGGCGCGAGCCCGCGAGGCTCCCTCGCCCTCCTCAAGTTGTCGCGCGCGCGGGCGGCGCTCGCGGGCCGGGACTTCGTCACCCCGGACGACGTGAAAGAGGTCGCGCAACCGGCCCTCGCGCACCGGCTCATCCTCAAGCCGGATCCGTGGATCCGGGGCGTCCGGACGTCGTCCGTCATCTCCGATGTCCTCGGGCAGGTGCGAGTGCCGAAGGTGCCGTGACATGCGGACGTCCCTGGCGAGCGGCCTCGCCGCGGCGTCGCTCGCGTTCCTCCTCGTCGGGCTCGCGGCGCGGAGCTGGCAGGTCGTCCTGCTCTCCTTGCCGCCGGTCCTCTTCCTCGCCCTCGGCTCGCTGTTCCCGCCGCCGACGCCCCGGGTCGTCGCCGTGCGGAGCCTTTCGCGGGACCGGGTGCAGGCGGGCTCGGATGCGCGCGTCGATCTCGTCGTTCGGAACGAGGGGCCGGCGCTCGACCTCGTCGAGATCCTCGACGTGTTGCCGCCGGAGCTCGCAGTCGTCCGGGGCACGAACCACGCCGTGATCGCCTTGGAGCGGGGCGGCGTCGTCCCGCTCTCGTACGAAGTGCGGTCGGCGGTGAAGGGGGACTTCCACCTCGGGCCCGTCCGCGTGCGTTCCCTCGATCCGCTCGCCCTCGGCGCGGAGGACGCGGTCGTGCCGCTCGACTCGCGGCTCGTCGTCGCCCCGGCCATGGAGGACCTCCGGCGGGCACGCCTCCAGCCGCGGCGCACGCGGCCGTGGTTCGGCCAGGTCCCCTCGAGGCGGATCGGCGTGGGCACGGACTTCTGGGGGATCCGGGAGTACGTCCCCGGAGACGACGTCCGGCGGATCAACTGGAAGGCGTCCGCACGGTTCGATCGGCTGTTCTCGAACGAGTACGAGGGCGAGCGATCCGGGGACGTCGTGATCGTCGTCGACGCGCGGCGCGAATCGTTCATCGGGACGGAGGAGGACAACCCGATCGAGCACGCCGTCCGGGCGGCCCTCGCGATTGCGGAGCACGTCCTCGCGTCGAAGAACCGCGTCGGGCTCATCGTCCAGCGGGACGTGCTGGACTGGGTGCCGCCCGCGTTCGGCCGGAAGCAGCTCTACCGCATCCTGGACCACCTGACCCACGTCCGGCCGGGCGGGGAGTGGCCGTTCGCCCACGTCGCCTGGGTGCTCTCCCGGTTCTTCCCACGGAATTGCCTCGTCGTCATCATCTCGCCGCTGCAGGATCGGTCGGCGCTGTCGGCGATTATCGCGCTGGCGGCCCGCGGCACGGACGTCGCGATCGTCTCGCCCTCGCCGCTCGCGATCGAATGGAGGCTCGGCGACAAGAGGTCGGAGCTCGCCACCGCCCACCGGATCCTGACGATGGAGCGCGCGAACCTGATCGCACAGCTGGGGCGCATCGCCCAGGTCGTCGACTGGGATCCGACGACGCCGCTCGCGCTCGCCTTGCGGAGGATGGGCACACGGCCGCGTCCCGCGTAGTTCCGCTCGCGCTTCGAGGCGCGCCGACGGCCCTGCTCGCCGCCTTGGTGGGCTGGACCGTCGCCGACCTCTTCGCGATCGAAGATGTCGGGTCGAAGACGGCGCTGGTCGAACTCCTCGTCGTCGGCGTCGCGGTCCTGATCGTCGCGCATGCGCTCCGACGACCCGCGCTCCGTCCGATCGGCCTGACGGGCGTCGGGGCCGTGTACGTGGCCTCGCACACGATCGTCTTGGGAGTCCAAGTGCTGCCGGCGCTCGGCTTCGTGGTCCTCCTGATCACCCATGTCGAATTGCGGATCCTGGCCGATCGGTTCGCGCGACTCTACGAACTCGCGCTCTCGGCGGCGGACCGGGCGCGGATCCGCGGGGCGCTGGGCCGAGCGGCGTTGCGTCTCGCGACGGCTGCGATCCTCGCGGTCGTCGTGCCGCTGATCGCCGCGAATCTTGCCGTCGCCGGCGTCGTCCCGCTCACGACGATTCCCAGCGCCATCCTCCTCGCGGCCGGGCTCGTGGCGATCGTCGTGGCGCTCGCGATCCTGCCAAGCCTGCGAGGGAGAGCGGCGTAATTCCACGCGCGGATCGCGCGCGGCGCAAAGGATAACTAGACCTCGAACTTTGCGACGGCCGCTGCCCCGGTGGTCTAGCGGTCTATGATCCCGGCCTGTCGAGCCGGGTGCTCGGGTTCGAATCCCGACCGGGGCGTCTTACCCGTTACTTCTTGGTGTTTTCCGTTTTTGCATCTTCTCGTATCTTCTGTTTTGCGAGTTCCGGGTTCTGGATGTACAAGATGATCGCGTTGGCGTGACCATGTCCCAGCCCGCAGTCCGACTTGAGCCACGTAAGTAGCTCGCCGTGTTTTGCGAGGCCCTTCTCTTTCGCCAGCGCTCGGAAGTATTCCGGGTCCTTTCCGGTCTTGGCCCTGATGTTGTCGATGTATGCTTTGTATGTCATAGTTTCGCCGGGTGCATCTGCTGGGTCAATCTGAATTCTTACTGTTCGATCGAATCCGATTGGACGCATCTGTACCGGGCACCGGAGACTAACTTTGATTAGGCCATGCAGCCATGACGACCGGGGAGGTTCTTACCGTGGCGGGAGAGGGAGAGACGATTGTCGGCATCGTGTACAACGCAGAGGGACAAGTCGGTCGGCTCGCACTGCCGAAGCTGTACGACCTCATCTTCACGGATCGACGTCTCGTCGGCGTCGTGACGGTGAAGACCGGGGGCGCGCGTCTGGCGGGACAGCTGCTCGGTGGGGTGATCGGCCAGGCCGTCGCGGCCTCGTTCGCGAAGGGCGGGGCGGACAAGAAACGGATGGCCTATGCGGGAATGCCGCTGGACCAAGTTGCCGCTCAGAACGCGGCGAACTTCGCGGCGCCGTATGGCTCCATCGAAAACCCGCGAGTCAAGGGGCTGTTCTCGAAGCGCCTTGAGATGAAGGTTGGCGGGAAGAAGGCCGTATTCCGTCTTCCGAAAGAGCAGGTGCCCGCGACCCAAGATTTGGTCCGAAGGCAACTCCCGCGGTAACGATCGCGGGCAGACCGGCTTGGCCGGAGTCCAACGATACAATCATTGCGACCACCATATACCTCCGGGGGGGCCTCGCGTCGCGGCCGCAATGAGCTTGTTGGTTTGCCTCGTGACCGGCCCACCGACAGTGTGAATCCCACCACGGGTCTTCCTGGAGAACAGCTTCGTCGCGAGAGCCTGCCATATGAACCTTCGGATTCTTTCGTTCTCGAAGACGTTAACACAGCTATTTAGCCGACTGCCACTTGGGGAGGCGCCATGTCGGAAGCCGTGACACTTCGGCCTGACAGCAAGAAGACGGTCGCCCCGATGCGTTCATCGAAGGGTTCCGTCATCGATGTCCGCCACCTCGTCAAGGTGTACGGAGGCCGCGGTCAGGAAGAAGTCAAGGCTGTTAACGACGTCAGTTTCTCCGTGGCGGAGGGGGAGTTCTTCGGCTTCCTCGGCCCCAACGGTGCGGGAAAGACGACAGTCATCCGGATCATCACGACCCTGCTCGCGAAGACGAGCGGCTCGGTCCGCGTGGCGGGCCTCGATGTCGAACGCGATGGCGCCGAGATCCGGCGGATCATCGGATACACGGGTCAGTCGATCGGCGTCGATGGCGAACTCACGGGCCGCGAAAACCTCTGGTTGATCGGGCGGCTCTACCACATGCCCAAGTCGCTCGTGGAGGAGAGGGTGGAGGAGCTCCTCGAGGTCTTGCAGTTGAAAGATGCCGCCGATCGGCGCGCGTACACCTATTCGGGCGGCATGCGGCGGAGGCTCGACCTGGGTGCGGGCCTCGTCCATCATCCTCGGATCCTCTTCCTCGACGAACCGACGACGGGCCTCGATCCGCAGACGCGGAACGCGGTGTGGGAGTATTTGCGCCGACTGCACAAGGGAGAGAAGATGACCATCTTCCTCACGACCCAGTACATGGAAGAGGCCGATCAGCTGTGCCAGCGCATCGCGATCATCGATCAGGGTAAGATCGTGGCCGAGGGCAGTCCCACCGAGCTGAAGGCCGCGATCGGTGCAGACATCATCACGGTCCGCATCACGCGAGACGAAGCGTTCGAGCAGAGCCGGGATCGCGCGCTCGAGATTGCCCGGATGGTCCCCGGCGTAAGTCGCGCGACGATCTTCGACGAGGGCGTGAGCGCCCACACGGCCGACGGCGGCGCGACCCTGCTCGAAGTCTTGCGGCGACTCGATTCGGAGAAGGTCCCCGTCCATCAGGTCGCGCTCGCGCACCCCACGCTCGACGAGGTCTTCCTGCAGCACACGGGGCGGCAGATGCGCGTTGAGGAAGTGAAGCCCATGTCGCGGGGATTCGGCCGCCGGAGGCGCTAGAATGGTCACAGACGTTGGACACGCACAGCGGATTATCACGCGAACGCGAGATTCGGAAACGAGCGGCGGGGTCCTGACGGAGATCGGCCTCGTTACGTGGCGGAGCTTGGTGAAGCTGACGAGGACCCCGGTCCTCCTGTTCTTCAGCCTGTTCATGCCGCTCATCTGGCTCGTCATGTTTAGCCAGACGTTTGGGACCGTGTTCTCTTCGGCCACAACCGGCGGCCTTCCGGGAGGTCCGTCTCCGACCCCTCTTCCGTACGACTACGTCGCCGTCCTCCTGCCCGGCATCACGGTCATGACGGCCATCCAGAGCGCCTCTCAGTCGGGCTTCGCGATGGTGTCCGATCTCGAGTCCGGATTCATGGACAAGTTCTTCGTCGCGCCGATCCGGCGGAGCAGCGTCCTGGTGGGCAAGCTCCTTGCGGACGGACTGCGCATGGCGGCCCAGGCCGGCATCATCCTCGGAATCGCGGCCCTCCTCACACTCGCGGGCTGGCGGATCCCGTTCGCGACGGGGATCTTCGGGGCGGTGATGATCATGTTCCTCGCCGCGGCGTTCGGCGTGGCCTTTTCCGGCCTTTCGAACACGGTCGCCCTGAGGACGAAGAACACGGAGTCGACGATGATGGTGAGCTTCTCGCTCACCTTCCCGCTCCTGTTCCTGAGCACCGCGATGCTCCCCAAGGCGCTCCTGCCCGCGTGGGTCCAGAGCTTCTCGACGGTCAACCCGGTCAGCTACATGGCCGATGCCGCTCGCGCGCTCATCCTCACCGGATACGATTGGACCGCGCTGGGGAACGCGATCCTCGCCATCACCGCATTCGGGATCATCCTGAACGGTCTTGCGGTCATGGCGTTCCGCGCGCAAGGCAAGTAGGCCACGATCCGGGTGGATCCAGGCCTAGGCGGGCGTCGGCGAGACGCTCGGCTCGATCCGTCGTGGGGCCGACGCCTCGGTCGACGGAGCGGCCGTTGCCGCATCCGCGAGCCCGGTCGCGTCGCGGCTCTCGACCAGACCGGAGATCGCACTCGACGCCACCGCCGCGACCGACGTCGCGTCACCCCAGGTCTCGAGATGGGCCGCGTTTGCCTCCTCGAATTCGCGGAGGAACCGAACGAGCTCGCGCCCGAGCGGGCCGTCGCCGGAACCCCGGTATACGGCGCACGCGCTTACGAAGCGGCCGTGGACGGCCACGAGTCCCTCGTCTCCGAATCGCTCGTTCGTCGGTCGGAAGGTGTGGTTCGTCGTGGGCGTTCCAACGAATGTCCGGACGGCGGTCAGGACAGGTCCGAGCTGGTCCGCCGCGATGGGCGGCACGAAATCCGAGGCGACCGTCGCGAGCGGGTCGCCGCTCCGGTGGAACAGGAACACCGCACGCACGGCGTGGTCCGTCCCCCGCCACCGCAGGCCGACCGGGAAGGCCAACATTGCAATCATCGCGGGCACAATCAAGATGCCGAAGTCAATCGTCGGGAACCCCTCGGCCCACGGACGCGGGTCTAGGGTCAATAGGGTTTGGTCAAGGCCGGTTGAGTCAAGCGGAATTGAGTGCCTCCGGCGCGACAGGCTCAAGACGGCCCCCGTGTTGCGGCTGCCATGCCCTCCCGCCCCCTCCTGTATTCGATGGACATCAGCCATTACTGCGTCGCCGCGGACCGCATGCTCGCGTTCAAGGGCGTCGAGTTCGACACCCGCTACGTCCCGTATCACGACAAGCGCGAGCTGATCAAGGCGACGGGCCAGGACTACGTGCCCACCCTGGTCTGGGACGGCAACACCGTCGTGTGGCACGACATCGCGGACTTCCTCGAGGCGGAGCGGCCGAAGCCGACCCTCTACCCGTGGGGCCAGAAAGGCCTCGCCATCACCCTGGAGCACTGGGGCCACCAGGTCCTCGAGGAGCGGGTGTGGCGGTACGTCGTCACGAAGATCCCGCCTGTCCTGAAGGACGACTCCGAGCGCTGGGTGTTCGAGGAAATGCAGACCCGGGCCCGCGGGCCGTGGCACGTGCTCGAGATGCGCCGGGAGGAGTTCCGGCAGGACATGAACACGCACCTGGCCATGGTCGAGGCGATCCTCGACGGGCGCGACTGGATCCTCGGGGAACCGAGCCTCGCGGACTTCGGAATCTATGGATCGATGTCGCCTCTCCTGACGGCGGGCGAGCGGATCCCGAAGGAGCTCCCGCGGCTCGCGAACTGGGCGGAGCGGATTCAAAGGCTCGGCCGGTAGAGAGCAATGGCTCAAGGATGTCGGCTCACGCGCCGCGAATCGTCTCGACGAGCGTATCGAGCGCCACGTCGCGCTGCTCCCCGCGCGCCATGTCCCGGACCGTCGCCCGCCCCGCCTTCAGCTCCCTCTCGCCAAGAAGGATGGCGTACCGCGCGCCGATCGCGTTCGCATAGTCGAGGTTCTTCGAGGGCCCACGCCCGACGAGGTCGATGTCGACCCCTAGGCCCGCGGCCCGGAGCGACGTCAAGATTTCGACGGCCCTCTTCTGCGCTCCTTCTCCGATCGGGATGACGTAGGCATCGAGCGCCCGGGCGGGCTCGATGGTCCGTTCGGCATCCGCCGCCATCACGAGACGATCGAGTCCGAGCGCGAACCCGGTCTGGGCCACGCGTTCGCCGCCGAAGACCTCCGCGAGGCTGTACGCGCCGCCGCCTCCGACTTGCTTCTCCGCGCCGAGGTTCGGCGAGTCGACCTCGAAGACCATGCCCGTGTAGTAGTCGAGGCCGCGCACGACGCCCATGTCGAACTCGTAGTCGGAGCGCGAGACGCCGTACGACTCGAGGAGACCGGCGAGGTCCCGAAGGTACTCGAATCCGTCGCGCGCCGCCCCGCTCAGGAGTTCCGCGGCCTCGTCGAGGGCCGAGGTGTCGCCGCTGATTCCGATTACCTTTCGCAGCGGCTTGGACAGATCCTTGCGGCCGAGGCGGACGAGTTCCGCGTCGAGGACCTCGAAGTTCCTCTTGTCGAGGGAATGCAAGATGACCGACTGGTCGTCCGGCTTGAACGGCAGGAACCCCCGCAGGATTCCGATGTTCCCGATCCGCGCCCTCACCTCCTTGAGGCCGATTGCCCGCATCGTCCCGATCGCGAGGGCGAGGACCTCCGCATCGGACGGAAGCGCGGCGCCGCCGAGGATCTCCGCGTTCAGCTGGAAGAATTCGCGGTATCGGCCCTTCTGGGGCTCCTCGTATCGGAAGACGTTCCCCGTGCTGTAGAGCTTCAGCGGCTTCGGCCGGCTCCGGAGCTCGGACACGTAGAAGCGGAGGATCGAGGCCGTGAACTCCGGACGCAACGCGAGGTCCCGGCCCCCCTGGTCCTTGAACGCGTACAGTTCCCGCACGATCGCAAGCCCGGATTTCGCCGTGAAGAGCTCGAGGCTCTCGAACGTCGGCGTGGCGACCTCGCGGAACCCGAACGATTCGGCGAGCTGGACGAACCGCGACTCGACGAAGCGACGCTTCGCCATGTCCTCGGGACCCCAGTCGTTGGTCCCGCGGGGCGGTTCGAACATCGGAGACGCGGCGAAGAGGGTCGGCCACCATAAACGTTTCTGGGAGGCGTCGACAGGGGGGCGGTCGACGATGTTATCGCAGTACTGAGATGCGACCGCCTCCCGTCTGGAAGGACGCTCACGGCCTCGCAAGCTCGCGTCGCCACGCCGCGATGCGCTCCACGAGTTCCGCGCTCGCGCGGGCCGCGTAGGCCTCGATCTCTCGGAGGGTCCGTCGGCGGGCGTCCGGGTCCGACGTGGGCCCCATGTACCGCTCGATCTTCTTGACGCCAGCGCCACGACCTTGGAAGCACCAGAAGTACAGGTACCGATTGCCGCGAATTTCCTTCTCCACGAAGCCGCACCCCACTTTCATGGAGACACCGCCCGAGGGAGATGGCGCCGGAGAGCATGAAGTTATCGCAGTACTGAGTTAAATTCTATCGAACGATCTCGCGTCGCGGCGAAAGTTCCGCTGTGGCGGCCTCGCGATGTTCGGTGGCGTCCCGGCGGCGTGAGTACGCGTCCATCCTCCCCGCGAGCGTCCTGTGGGGCAACTCGTTCCCCGGGAGCAAGCTCACCGTCGGATGGCAGACCCGCTCTTCTCGACGTTCGCGCGGATGGCGCTCGGCGCGGTCGCGGGCCTCGCATTCCTCGCCGCACTCCGTCACCTCGATCTTCATCTCTTCGCCGCGCTCCGCGACCACGCTCCTCGGATTTCGAGGTGGGACGGCCCGATCGTCGCGTAGAAGGACAGGGACGGATCCGCCTTTGCGCGCTCCAGCTGCCAGTGATGCCCCAATCCAATCCCGACATCGTCCTTGACGATGCTGTTGTCGAGCATGCACGCCTTTGCCGCGGCGTTCAGGCCGACCGAGAACCAGCCCAAGCGGGCGCGCGTCCTCGCGGTCGCAGGAAGCGCGTGGACGAGCAAGCTTCCGTTTTCCTCCGCTTCGGCCTCGACTATTTTCCCATTGGCGATCCGGAGCCGGACCCCCCGGATTGTGCGGCCCGCGAAGAAGATCGGGTCGCGGAAACGGACCTCCCCATTCGCCGTCTCGGGGCGTAACACGGCCTCGAGTCTCCCGGCTGGGAGGGACGTGTCGACGAATCCTTGACGGACGTCCGCCGGGCTGATGATTCCGTCATCGACCGCGGGTGTGACCGGCTTCGTCTCGAACCGAAGGTCTGTCCCGAAGTCGGACGTGATGCGGACCCTTCGGCGACCCGAGAGTGCACGAGCCAGCGACGCGCCGGCCTTCTGAATTGTATGCAAATCTACCGCTAGCGCGGCCTCATAGCTCTGCCGCCACTCGGCAAAGTCGAGGCCGTACGCTTCCGCCCGTTCCGGGGTCAGACGGCCGATCGGCAAGTCCACGTGGCGCACCCGCCTCCGGCGCAGCGGTTCGTCTTGCCGTCTGCCCCCTGTCGCATTCGCCTCGAATTTCTCCGGGGGAATGTCTTTCATGCGGCGGGCGTCCGCGGGCCCCCCAAGGTAGATCGTTGCGGTGGCCGTCGCGTTCAACGCGTATTCCGCGGGAGAGGGCGCGCGCAACCACCGGGTCGCAAGCTCGTTCATCGACGTGAACCACAGGTCGTCCGTCATGAGGGTGATGTGGGTGTCGCTCCCAACGCGCCGTGCCTCCAACGCAAGCGCCTCCGCGAGCGGTATCGTCGGGACGTACGTGTAGATCTCGAACACATCGCTCCATCCGAGCCGGAGGGAGGCTCGGACGACCTGGCGTGCGAGTTCCGTCCAACGTTCGAAGGCGCCTGGCTCAACGCTGACTTCCCCCATGGGAGGACCCGCAGCGTGAAGCGGCCGATGGAAGAATAACGTTTGGCCATCCGCGCGCAGGACGGATTGTCTTCGTCCGCCGCAATCTTCAATACGGCTCGCCGGTCTCGTTCGGCGGGATCGCCATGGACGAGGACGGGCCTTTTTTCGAGGACTTCCGGGTCGGGACGAAGGTCCGGAGCAAGGTCGGACGGACCGTCACGGAGACGGACAACGTGTGGTTCACCCTGCTGACCGGGAATGCGAACCAAATCCACTTCAACGAGGATTACACCCGCCGAACCTTCCCGGGGGCACCGTTCAACGGGCGGCGGGTCGTGAACGGCTTCCTGACCGTCGCGATCGCCGCAGGGCTCCTCGTCGACGCGACGAGCCGCAACGGGTTCCAGGTTGGCATGGAGCACGTACGGTTCTCCCGACCGGTCTTCCACGGCGACACGCTGTACTCGGAGGCGGAAGTCACGGAGGTCCGGGAATCCCGGAGTCGGCCGGGGTTCGGCCTCGTGCGGCTGCGGACGCGCGGGCTCAACGAGCGAGGCGAGTCGGTCGTCGAGTTCGACCGGATCTTCATGGTCCGGAAGAAAGGGGAGGCTTGGCATGGCCCACGCGCCGAGTGAGACCCAGCGGCTCCTCCTCTCGACGGTCGCGCGGCTCATGGACAAGTTCCCGCCCGACTACTGGAAGGGCCTCGAGGACCGCGAGGCCTACCCCGAGGAACTCGTGACGGAGTTCGAGGCCCAGGGCTTCGGCGGGCTCCTCATCCCGTCGGAGTACGGCGGCGCCGGCGGCGCGCTGTCGGACGCGGCCCTCCTCCTCGAGGAGATCCACGCGCGGGGCGGCAACGCCCAGCCGTTCCACGGGCAGTTCTATCTCTCCTTCCTCGTGTCGCGGTTCGCCTCAGAAGCGATTCGGCAGGAGTATCTCCCCGGACTCGCCCGCGGCGAAATTCGCATGCAGACCTTCGCCCTCACGGAGCCGGACGCCGGGTCCGATCTCACCCGGATCACCACGGTCGCCGAACGGACGGGGGACCGCTACCGGATCCGGGGCCGCAAGGTCTTCATCTCCCGGGTCGAGCAGAGCGACCTCATGGTGCTCGTCGCCCGCACGGCCCCCGTGGCCGAGGGCGCGAAGCGGACGGAGGGGCTGAGCCTCTTCCTCGTGGACCTCCGGGAGGCGAAGGGGATCGAGCACACCCGCATCCGGACGATGTTCAACAGTCAGACGTACGAGCTCTTCCTGAGCGACGTCGAGGTCCCCGCCGCGAACCTGATCGGCGAGGAGGGCCGGGGCTTCGAGTCCCTCGTCCACGTCCTCAACCCGGAGCGGATCCTGATCGCCTCCGAGTGCATCGGGGACGCCCGGTGGTTCATCGACCGGTCCGTGGAATACGCGAAGGCACGCGTCGTCTTCGGCCGCCCGATCGGGAGCAACCAGGGGATCCAGTTCCCCCTCGCCGACGTCCACGCGCGCCTCGTCGCCGCGGACCTCGTGCGATGGGAAGCGGCCCGCCTGTACGAGGCCGACGCGGACCCGAAGGCCGTCGGCGAGTACGCGAACCTCGCGAAGTACCTCGCCTCCGAGTGCTCCTGGCGCGCCGCGAACGTGGCGATGGACGTCCACGGCGGCTACGGCATGGCGAGGGACATGCACATCGAGCGGAAGATGCGGGAGACCCGCCTGTACCAGGTCGCGCCGGTGTCGAACCACCTCGTCCTCGCGCACATCGCGCATCAGGTCCTCGGGCTCCCGAGGTCGTACTGAACGACGGAGGCGCGGACGATGCGACGTCGGAGCCAACTGTACGTGCCGGCGAACAATCCGCGGATGGTCGCGAAGGCCGCGGGCCTCGAGGCCGATTCGATCGTCTTCGATCTGGAGGACGCGGTGCCCGCCAAGGAGAAAGCGTCCGCCCGGGACGCCTTGGGTCCCGCCCTCCGGAAGGCGGATTGGGGATCCCGGGAACTCGCGGTCCGGATTAACGCCCTCACGACGCCGGAAGGGGAGCGCGACGTGGCCGCCGTCGCGAAGGAACCGCTGCTCCAGGGGATCGTCGTGCCCAAACCGGAGGGGGACCTCTCGTCCCTCGCGCGGACGACCGGCAAGGCGCTCCTCCCGATCATCGAGTCGGCGCGAGGCCTCCTGCACATCGAGGACGTCGTCCGGAGCGAAGGGGTCGTCGCCGTAACGTGGGGGGCGGGCGACCTCGCGGCCTCCGTGGGCGGCGACATCGGCGCGTACGGACGGAACCCGTACGTGAAGACGCTCATCGTGATGGCGGCCGCCGCGTACGGGCTCGATGCGATCGACCGGGTCTTCTTCGACCTCGAGGACGACGACGGCTTCCGTGCCGAGGCGCTCGAGGCGAAGTCCCTCGGGTACGTCGGGAAGCAGGTAGTGCATCCCCGCCAGGTGCGCCTCGCGAACGAGCTGTTCTCGGCGACCCCCGAGGAGACCCGCTGGGCGCGGGATGTGGTCGCGGCGTATGAGGCCGCGGCCCGGGAAGGCCGAGGGGCGATCCGGGTAGGGGACCAACTCGTGGACGCCGTGCACTACCGGGCCGCGAAGCGGGTCCTCGAGCGGGCGGGGGTCTAGCGGGCCGACCTCACCCGGCGCCCTGGCCCCGCGCGAACCGCTGGGTCGCCTCCAGGCTGAATGGCAAATGGCCGCCTCCGTCCTTCGCCTTTCGGTAGTACGCCCAGAGATCGTCCCGGAAGCGCGGATCGCTGCAACGCTCGATGATCGCCTCGGCGCGTTCCCTCGAGGAGAGGCCGCGCAAGTCCGCGTGGCCGTGCTCCGTCACGAGCACGTCGACATCTTGGCGCGGGATGTCCGCGCTCGACAGGAGGGGCACGATTCGCGAGTATCGCCCGCCCGCGGCCTTCGACGCCATCGCCACGACGACGAGGCGCGCCGCGCGGGTGAAGTCGGGCGAGCCGCCCACGCCGTTGTGGGCGTTCGAGCCGATGTGGGAGCTATTAGCACCTCCAAACAAGTCGACTTCGATCGCCTGCTGGACCGTGACGACGTTCAGGCGGGCGATCACCTCGAGGCTATTCGTCACGTCGTACGGTCGTAGGACGACATGCTCGCGTACGCGATCGAGTCGCGCGAACAGCTCGTCCAGGATGCGATCGTCGCCCGGGAGCTGGTACATCGAGGTCGTGCTCACGCCTCGGACCTTGTCCCCGAGGACGGCCGCCCAGCGCGCCGGGATGCCCTCCGTCCAGATGTCCACGCCCCGGAAGGGCAACGCTTCCATCATGGCGGCCGCGAGAGGACCCGCCCCGAGCTGCAGCGCGAACCGGCCCGCCCAGGCCTCGCGCTTCAGTTCCCCTTCGAGGAACGCGGAGACGGCCTGCGCGATTCGTGAATCCGAGGGAGACGGCCCCGTGTAGGAGGCCGAGGGTTCGTCGTCGCGGTCCGTCACGATGATGGCGGCGATCTTGGACGTTGGCACGGAGACGTACGGCCTCCCGACCCGATCCCGGACCCCGCGGATCGGAATCGGCACGCCGGGTCGAGGGCGATAGATGTCGTGGAGGCCCGTCAGGTCCGGCTTCCGTTCATTGATTTCCACGATCACGCGGCGGCTCGCGTCGATGAACGCGGGGAGGGCGTCGACGGCGAGCCCGGGGACCAGCCGTCCCCGCTCGTCGATCGAGGTCACCTCGACGACCGCGACGTCGATCGGCTTTCCTCCGGTAAACGTGCCTTCGCGCACGAGATCCGGATACTCGCCGATGCGGCAATCGAAGAACTCGATGGACCCCTCGTTCACGGCCTTCCGTGCCCCTTCGCTCAGGTAGGGGAAGCGACGCCGGATTCCCAGACGAGCGATGGCCGCCTCGAATCGGGCCGTCGTCGCGCCGCCCGTGAGGAGCGTGAGCTCGTACCGACGGCCGGCTTCCGCGGACCGCGCGAGCGCGTCCGGGATTTCCTTCGCGAGGGACGAACCGCCCATGCAGGAGAAGGCGATCGAGCCGCGCTCCGGCACGAAGCGCTCGACCGCTGCGTCGGCGTCCATGAGGCGCGCGCGTAAGCCCTTGGAACGAACGCGTTCCGTCATCCGCCCCGCTCGACCGGACTACGCCGGGCCTGCCTATAACGGTGGCGCCCGCCGCGGATCGACCGCGGCATCAGGGGATTGCGAAGTACGTCTTCCGCAGATCGTCGAGGTCGAGCAACTCCGCTGGCGGACCGGACTTCACGACGTGGCCGTTCTGCATGACATACCCGAAGTCGGCGATTCGTAGCGCGGCGTATGCATTCTGTTCGACCATCAAGACCGTGAGGCCGGCCTCGCGCAGCTCGCGGATCTTGAGGAAGATCTCCGATACGAGTTTCGGAGCCAGGCCAAGGCTCGGTTCGTCCAGGACGAGGATGGAGGGCTTCGACATCAAGGCGCGCCCGATGCCCACCATCTGCTGCTCACCGCCGCTGAGGCGGCCGGCTTTCACGCGCGCTCGTTGGCGCAGGCGGGGGAACAGGTCGTAGACGCTCTCGAGGGTCCCGTCCGCGGACGATCGCGCGCGTTTGGTGTACGCGCCCAGCCGGAGGTTCCCCTCCGTCGTCAGCAGCGGGAACAGGCGGCGGCCCTCCGGGCACGCGGCGATTCCCTTCGCGGGGCGTTCATGGGCCGGCGTGCGCGTAATGTCCACTCCCTGGAAGACGACGTGACCGTGGGTCGGCCGCACGAGGCCGTTAACGACCTTCAGCGTCGTCGACTTGCCGGCGCCGTTCGGCCCGATCAGGACGGTCATCGCGCCCTGTTCGGCGTTCAGCGTCACGTCCCACAAGACTTGGGTACCGTCGTAGCCCGCCCGGATCCCGTCAAGCCGTAGCATCTGTCGCCTCCGTGCCGAGGTACGCCTCGATCACCGCCGGGTTTTCGACGACCTCCTTCGGAGACCCCTCCGCGATCTTCCTCCCCTCCTGGATCACGACGACGTGCTCGGACAGGGTGAGGACCGCACGCATCACATGCTCGACGACCAAGGCACCGAATCCCAGTTCCTTCTGGACTCGCGCGAAAAGGGCGATCGCGTCGCGGAGTTCTTCCGGCGACAGCCCGGCGAAGATTTCGTCGAGGAGGAGGAGTCCCGCGCCCGTCGCTAAGACCCGCGCGAACTCGAGCCGCTTCCGTTCCTGGACGGTGAGGTTCGAGGCGGGTGCGTCGGCGCGGCGAGTGAGTCCGACCAACGCAAGGAGGCGGAGCGATTCCTCCAAGGCGGAGGCGGGTTCGGCCTCCCGCCGATTTCCGTACATGATCGCGACGGCCACATTCTCGCGGCACGTCATGGCGAGGAACGGCTTCGGGATCTGGTGGGTCTTTGCAACGCCGAGCCCGACGATTCGATGCGTCGGCCACCGGTCGACGCGGCGCCCATCGATGGTGACGGTCCCCTTCGTCGGCTTCTCGACACCCGCGAGAACGTTCAACAGGGTCGACTTCCCCGATCCGTTCGGCCCGATCAGGCCCACGATTCGGCCGACCTCCAACTGTAAGGAAACACCCTGCACCGCTCGCACCCCGCCGAAGTACTTGTGGATGTCCCTTGCCTCGAGCGCGCGACTCACTCGAGGATCCTCCTAAGTTCAGGGACATACGCTCTCAACGTGCCGACGATGCCATCGGGGACGAGGAGGGCGATTACGATGACGACGAGACCGATGATGATGAACTCCGTGCCGATGAAAATGGTCAGGAAGAAGCGCGAAAGGAGGTTCACGATGGCCGCCCCGATAAGCGGACCGAGCAGGGTGCCCATGCCTCCAATGACAATCATCGCGAGCATGAGGAGCGAAAATGTGAGATCGAACGCGGCATAAGGGAAGACGCCCGACGTGGTCCAAGCGGAGACTCCGCCCGCGGCGCCGGCGAACAAGCCGCTCAAGGCGAACAGGAACAGCTTCAGCTTCGGCGCGTCGACGCCGAGCGACTTCGCCGCATCCTCGTCGCTCTTGATTGCCCGAATTCCGTATCCGACGCGTCCGTGCGTGATCCAATACGTCAGGCCGACCTCGATTGCCACGAGAGTCCAGATGGTGTAGAACCACGCCAGGGGTTCGAGCCCGATGTTCAGGTAGATCGCCTGCCCTTGGCCCAGGCCGGGAAGAACGAGAACGATGTTCAGCGCCGCAAGCGGTGTGACCAGCGACGCGATCGCGAAATACACGCCGCGGAAACGAAGCGTGACAGCCCCGATCCCGACGGCGAGGAGGAGTGACACCAAGGCACCAAGCGCCACGCCACCGATGGGATGCAAGCCCAGCGTCCCAACCCCGTATCCGAGCGCGTACGAGCCAGTGGCCATGAACACGACATGGCCGAAGTTCACGTACCCCGTGAGGCCCGTGATGAAGTTCAGCGAATAGGCGAGGGCCGCGAAGATTAGCAAGTTGATCACGATCGTCAGGAGAAACGTTGGGATCCAAGGGGCCCCGGACCCGAGCAATAGCAGGAACGCGCCGATGCCCCAGAGTGTAGGCCCGAACGCCGGTACGCGCGGTCGGGTCGGCCATTTCATCGGAGGATCCCCTCGGGTCGGAACAGCAGGATCGGTATGAGGGTTAGGAAAGCAATCGCAGTGGCAAGCGAGAGGCCCACAAACGCCTGGCCGACGTCGATGATCACGGCGATGGTGATCCCGCCCACAAGGCTCCCCCACATCTTTCCCGGGCCGCCGAGGACGACGATCACGAAACTGATCGGCGCGTATAGCGCGCCCATGCCCGGATTAATCCCCGTTGGCAGCCACACCGTCAGGAGGGCTCCGCCGGCCATCGTGACGGAGAAACCGAGCGCAATCCCGATCGCACCGACGAGCGTTGGGTCGATTCCGAGGAGTTGCGCAGCGGGGATGTCTTGGCTGTACGCACGGATCGCGTTTCCTAGGAACGTGCGGGTGAGGAAGATGTGGGTCAAGCCAATGATTGCCACGGACACGATCGCTACGTAGACTGCCCCCAGGGGCAATCGAAGGAATCCGATTTCGACTACGCCCGGGCTCCAGGGGATTCCGACGAAGTTGGGGCTCCACACCCGGAGCGCCACATTGGTGGTGAACAGCGCGAGCCCGAACGTCGAAACAAGGGTGACCATCTCGCTCCGCAGGCCGATCGACTCCTTCCCACGAATTTCGCGGTAGAGGAATCCGAAGTAGAATCCGAGTCCGACGGCAAGGCCAATCGCTGCGTCCACCGGCGCGCTTAGGAGCGGACTGAATCCAAACCACAAGTTAAGGAAGTACGCTCCGTAGGCGCCGATCATGATGAATTCGCCGTGCGCGACATTCACGATTTTCGCGATGCCCCAAATTAAGTTCAGGCCGTGTGCGATGACCGCGAAGACGCAGCCGAGCAGCAGACCGAAGGCGAGGTCCGCGGCGAGGACAGCTGGCTCGGGCATGCGCCCGGTCTCCCTCGGCTACGATCCGGTGTACGGGTACTGCACCGATGTCTGCGCGAGGTCGGAGGGATACACGAGTTTCTTCGTTCCGGCTTGCCACTGGACGAGGACCATCGTGTGCGCGGTTTGCAAACCTCGGGAGTCGATCTGGAAGCCCCCGAAGAAGGTCATGCTGTGCATGGTGCCCAGCTTCGCTCGGACCTCGGTCGTGTTGAGACTTTGCGCCTGCTCGATTGCCTGCGCAAGCACGAACAGCGCTGCGGCGGCTTCGGCGGCATGATAAGCAGGGGTGGCCCCCCCGTTCAGGGTCCCGTATAGTTGGGTGAACTCCGCCGGGGTCGGTCCGTAGTAAGCAAGGCCCAGCGACTGGGCCAGGGTCGGGCTGTACGGGACGGCGGCCTCCCATTGGGAGGGGCCCGTCACGTTGTTTGCCGACGCGCCGAGCTGGGACTGGAACGTAGGCTCGGTGACCGCCACGAGGAGCGATACTAACTTCGGTGGAGGGATCCAAGTGGTTTTGAGTTGGTTCATGATGAGCAAGCCGTCGGCGAAATGCCCGCCGCCGATGAGGTCGTCGGCGCCCGACGCAGCCGCATCGTTGAGCTGGGTCGTCAAGTCGTTTGTATTCTGGGGGTACGAAACGTTGTAGACGACGCTCAGCCCCTTAGACTGCGCGTACGCGATTGCGGACTGCGTCGCGAACGTCGAGAACGCGTCGTTTGCATACAGCGCGGCGATCTTGTCCGTCGGGTGGTTTGCCTCGATCCAGTCGACCACGCCTTCCAGATAGACGGACGCCTTGCTCAACACCTCGACGAGGTTTCGACGTGTGGCACCGGTCCAAATGATGTCCGAGGACCCGCCGTGGGACATCATGACCCGGTCGTACTGATCCGCGAATGGCGCCGCGGCGGTCGTAAGGCCGCTGCTGTAGGGCGCCAGGAGGAAGTCGGCTCGATCCTGCTGGATGATTTGCGGGTAAAGCGAGACGACATTGGCGCTAAGGCTCTGGTCGTCGTAGTAATCCAAACTGATGTTGTACACCTTTCCTTGAACCGTGATTCCGCCATGGCTATTGATCCAGTTCGCCGCGGTCTCGATTCCATGCAGGGAATTCGTCCCTTCGACGCTGAATGTCCCGGAAAGGGCAATCGTGAACCCGACCCTGATCGTACCGGAGGGACCCTTCGGCAGACTCAGATAATAGAAGGCGACAGCTCCGGCGGCGACGAGGATCAGCAGCACGACCCCGATCGCGATCAGCTTGCCCCGGCCCGTCTTCGGCGCCGAGGGGGCTCCGACCTCTGGTTCGACTGGTTGCGACATGTCTCCCCGCCCACCGGCGGGGCGAAGGTTGGAATCCCTTAAGCTCTTTCCGCCTCCGCGCGAGGATCAAGAGGGGAAAAACTCAATGCCGTCATCGTTCTCCCCCGTGGGGTGAGGGCCCGCGACCGGGACGTGATCCTCGTCCTGCTCGCGAGCGTCCTCTGGGGCACCTCGTTTCCCGGGAGCAAGCTCACCGTCGGGAGTGTCGACCCACTCTTCCTGACGTTCGCGCGGATGGCGCTCGGCGCGCTCCTCGGGGTCGGAGTCCTCGTGGCGACGCGTCGCCTCGATTTCCGCGTGTTCCGCGAGCCGCTCGTCTGGGTCCTCGGTGCGATCAACGCGGTCGGATTCGATCTGCAGAACGAAGGAATCCTGCTAACGACCGCGTCGAAGACCGCGCTCCTCGTGAACGTGAATGTCGTCATCATCCCGGTCCTCATGGTGCTCTTCTTCCGGGAGGCGATGACCCGAGTCCGGATCGCGGGCCTCTCGATCGGGGTGTTCGGGGTCGTCGTGCTCGCGACGAAGCTGAATCCGGGGTCCCTCGCAGGGGGCCAGTTCGAGGGCGACGTCCTCGTCTTCGTCGCGGGCCTCGTCTGGGCGTTCTACGTCGTCGGCGCGAAGAAGATGGTGGACCGCGGCGGGGACTACGTCGCTCTGGCCGCGGGCATCCTGGCGACGACGGCGATAGTGGCGGCCCTCCCCTTGTTCTTGGTCGGCTGGCCTCTGCCCGCGAGGACCGAAGGGTGGCTCGGGATCGCGTACCTCGGCCTCGTCCCGACGTTCACGCCCCTCCTGCTGTACGTGGCCAGCCTGCGCACGATCTCGCCCACGACGTCAGCGCTGCTGATCCTCCTCGAGGTCGTCGTGGCGGCGATCCTTTCGTTCGTGATGTTCCAGGATGCCATCGATATGTTCACCCTCGCCGGAGGGGCCCTCATCCTCTTCGGCGCCTACGTCGTGGCGCGCGGAGAGAAGGAGATCCCCGAGCCCGCGGCCGCCGGTCTCGCGCCGGTGCCGTCGGGCACCGCCTTGCCGGATTCCGATGGCGAGAGGCGGCGATAGCCCGTCCGCAGGAGCGCCAAATTGGCGCTATCGCGCTCTCGCGATTTCGACGCGGGACGGCGCGATCGCCACGTACGAGGACGGGGACGGATCGGCCCTTATCCGCTCATATGAACGGAACGAGGCTCCGGAAGATCGAGTAGGAGATCCAGGAGAAGATCAGCCACACGGCGAGGAACACGGTCGCGAAGACGAAGATTCCGCGCCGCGTCCCCTCCGGGATGTCCCCCTTCAGCGCGCCCACGACCCACGCCATCATTACGGCGAACGAGACGGCGAGATCCATCGCCACCACGGACACCCAGCCCAGAATCCGAATGGTGTCCCGATAGGCGATGATCGCCGGATCGGTCGGAGGCTGACAAAACCCCGTGCAGGGCGGGGGAATCAAGAGCGCGGCGTGGAACGACAGCATCCCGGCGAACAAGAGCACGCCGATGAAGAGGCCGGTCAACAGGACGAAGGTGTTCGTCGAGATGCCCGCTCGCCGCGGGGTCATGGGTACGGGGGGCGCATACGGCGGCGGACCATACGGCGGCGGAGCATACGGCGGCACGGGCGCAGTGGGGCTCGGTTCCATGGTCATCCCTCCCGGACGGGAATGGCCTGTGGATACATAAGGCTCCCGAAGCCCCCGGCCCTCACTCGGCCGATGACAGACCTCGCTGTGGTGATTGCGAGACGGGCGATGTCCGACCACGTGACGGCGAGATCCCGGGCGGAACAAGGAGTTCAGGAGGCGATCCGATCGGCCACGAGGGCAGCCGCAAAGATCGCCGTTCCAACGGACACGACGAGCGGCCCGGCCGGCAGCCTGAGGTAGTTGGCCAAGAGGATTCCCGACCCCGCGCTCGCGGTCCCGGTGAGGCCACTCAGCAACGCGTAGGACGAGAGATTTCGGCTGACGGTTTTCATCGCCGCGGCCGGGATGACGACAAGGGCCCCCACGAGGACCGTGCCGACGATCTTGATTCCGACCGCCACGACGAGGGTCACGAGGAAGAGGTAGACGAAGTTGACCAGGGCCACATTTGTCCCCGTCGACCGGGCGAGTTCCTCGGACAGGATGCTCAGGACGACTCGCCGGTACACGAGCCGTGCGACGACGACGGTCGGAGCGGAAATCCCGACCGCGAGGAGGGCGTCCACGAGGGAGACCGTGGTGATGTCGCCGAAGAGCGCCTCCAAGAGGTCGACCTCGGGGGTCAAGAGGATCCCCACCGCGAGGGCGGTGACGAACAAGACGCCGATGATCGACTCGGGGAACAGCCTCGTCGTCTTCTCGATGTACCATGTCAGGACCGCGGCGGAAAACAGGAACGCGAACGCTCCGAGGAACGGATTGAAGTTGAACAGAATTCCGAGAGCGAGGCCCGGCAACGCGACGTGGGAGAGCGCGTCGCCCACGAGGGCCATCCTCTTCAAGACCATCAGAGACCCGACATAGCCCGCCGCGAACCCGACGGAGATCCCCGCGACGAGGCTATACACGGCCGCGTCGGTCATCGGAGTCCCCGGGACCCGAAGTCGTGCTTGTGCTCTGCGAGGCCCGAACCGCTCCCGAAAATCTCCATCAAGAGATCGGGCTCCGAGAGGCGGCTCGGGGCCCCAAAGAATCGGACCGTCCGATTCAGAGCCAACACCGCGTCGGAATACTGAGAGGCGATGTGGATGTCGTGCGTGATCAGGAGGACCGTGATGTTGCTTTCCTTCTCCAGCCGATTGAGGGCTTCGTACAGCATGTCTTCGCTTCCGATGTCGACGGTGGCCGTCGGCTCGTCGAACAGGAGGACGTTCGGCCGATCGAGGACCGCCCATGCGATCAAGACGCGCTGCATCTCGCCGCCCGACAGGATGTCGAGCCGCTTTCGCAAGACTCCCCCCTCCAGGCCGACCGCGGCGAGCGATTCCTCGAAGCCGGCCTCGCTTTTGAAACCGAGGAAGTCGCGGACGGTGATCGGCACATCCGTCACCACGAAATGCTGCGGCACGTAGCCGATCCGGACCGGGCCGGACCACTCGACCGTCCCCGTGTGTGGCACGAGGCCGAGGAGGACGCGAAAGAGCGACGTCTTGCCCGCGCCGTTCGGGCCGACGATGGCGAGCGTGGTCCCTCTCCGGACGTGGAAGCTGACATTCTCCAAGATGGGGACCTTATCCAATCGAACCCCGAGGTTCGCGACGCGCAGGACGTCTCCGGAGGCGCCGGCGTCATGGGGCGAACTTCGAGAAGGGGGCGGCTCGACGGCCATGCTGCCGCGCCCATTCGATGTCGTTATTTAAGAATTTGTGCACTCTTAATAACCCTCAAGTACGCGTTGCGCGGTCATTAGTAGCATGCCGATCGTCAGCGTGAGCATGGACGAGTCGATCCTCCGGAACCTCGACGACGTGGCTCAGCGGCGCCGCTACCGCAGCCGAAGCGAAGCGGTCCGCGAGGCGCTCCGTGAGTTCATCGATGTCACGGAATGGGGCCGGGAAGGCGGAGAGGCGTCCGTCATTCTCGCGGTCATCTACGAGAAGGGGAATCCGCGCGCCGACCTCGCAATGCTCCAGCACCGGTTCGATGAAATTCGCACGATGCTCCATACCCACGTCGATGAAGCGGATTGCCTGCAGATCTTCGTCGCCGAAGGATCGACGACGCGGCTGAAGGAGCTCATCGGGCAAATCCGCCGAATCAAGGGAATCAAGGTGATCAAGTTCATCCAGACCGCGGCCCGCCGGTGAGCCTCGCTCCGACCCGAGACAAGGCGAGCGCGGTCCTTGGGAGGAGAGGTGTATGCGGACGCGTCTTCCGCGCACCGGAGGAGGTTCGGTCGCAGGTCACTCGACCGTGACGCTCTTCGCGAGGTTCCGCGGCTTGTCGATCGGGCACCCGCGCATCCGCGCGACCTCGTACGCGAACAGCTGGAACGCGACGCTGACCGGGACCGGCGCGAGGACCCATGGCATCGAGGGAATCCAGATCACGTCGTCCACGGCCTTGGGGAGTTCCTTGTCGCCCTCCGTGCCGATCGCGAGCACGGGCGCGCCGCGCGCGACCACCTCTCCGATGTTCGACCGCATCTTCTCGTACGTCGGGTCCTGCACCGCGATCGCGATGACCGGCGTGGATGGCGTCACCAGGGCGAGTGGCCCGTGCTTGAGCTCTCCGGCGGCGTACGCCTCCGCGTGGACGTACGAGATTTCCTTGAGTTTCAGAGCGCCCTCCAGGGCGACCGGGTAGTGCGCATGGCGGCCGATGTAGAACGCGTCCCGCGCGTTCCCGTACTTCTCGGCGAGCGCCCGGATCTCCGTGGACTTGTTGAGTACGTACTGCGCTGCCCGCGGGAGGGACCGGAGCTCGTCCTTCAGCGCGTCGATTTCGGCGTATCCGAGCGCCCCGCGGTCCTGCGCCATCTTGAGCGCGATCAGGTACAGGACGACGACCTGCGCGATGAACGTCTTCGTGCCCGCAACGCTGATCTCGATGCCCGCGCGCGTGTACACGGTGATGTCCGTCTCGCGCGTCAGGCTCGATCCGAGGACGTTTGTGATCGCGACGGTCCTGCAGCCGCGGCGGCGCGCCTCGCGCGCGGCGCCGAGCGTGTCGGCCGTCTCGCCGCTCTGGGAG
This sequence comes from Thermoplasmata archaeon, assembly GCA_036395115.1. NCBI lineage: Archaea > Methanobacteriati > Thermoplasmatota > Thermoplasmata > Thermoplasmata archaeon. The sequence goes on from DASWDU010000049.1 coordinate 40,280, forward strand.
ATCAGGATGACGAGCGGCCGGTCCGCCGGACCCTGCGTATAGCGGTACTCCGAGGCCAGCTCGGCGGAGGCCGGGATGCGCGCGAGCTCCTCGAGAATGTACTTGCCGATCAACGCGGCGTGGTACGACGTCCCGCACGCCACGAGCTTCACGCTCGTGGCCCCCTCGGACAGGAAACCGTCGATCTCGAGGTTCGCGAGCCTCCCGAGGAGCGTCTCGTGGATCGCCTTCGGGCCTTCGTGGATTTCCTTCAGCATGAAGTGTTCGAACCCGCCTTTCTCCGCGTCCTCGAGCGACCAGGTGACCCGCTCGGGCTCTCGCCGGACCGCGCGGCCGTCGAGGTCCGTGACCGCCGCGCCCTTGGGTGTGATCACGACCATCTCCTTGTCCATCACGTAGAGCACGCGGTCCGTGTAGCGCAGCAGCGCGGGGACGTCGGACGCGAGGAAGTTCTCGTCCGGTCCGAGGCCGACGACGAGCGGGCTTTCGTTGCGGGCGCCGACGACTTTCCCGGGTTCGTCCGCGTGGACGGCCAGGATCGCGTAGGATCCGCGGACATCGCGGAGCGCCTTCCGGACCGCTCCCTCGAGGTCGCCGTCATAGTATGACTCGATGAGATGGACGAGGCTCTCCGTGTCCGTCTGCGACACGAACGTGTGGCCGCGCGCCTCGAGCTTCTCGCGGAGGCTCGCGAAGTTCTCGATGATCCCGTTGTGCGCGAGGGCGATCTTCCCGTGGCAGTCGACGTGCGGGTGCGCGTTCACCTTCGACGGCGGCCCGTGGGTGGCCCAGCGGGTGTGGGCGAAGCCCGTCGTCCCCTTGAGCGGCGGGAGCTGCGCCTCCAGGTCCGCGATGAAGCCTTTGTCTTTCACGACGTGGAGGGCGCTCCCGACGACGGCGACGCCCGCGCTGTCGTACCCGCGGTACTCGAGGCGCTTCAGGCCGTCGAGCAGGATCGGCAGGGCGTTGCGGCGGCCCGCATACCCGACGATTCCGCACATCTACAGGACCACCGCGCCCGAGGGGATCGTCCCGCGGAGCTTCGCGCCCGACTCGACCCGCGCCCTCTCATTCACGACGGTCCCCGGCGCGACGCTCACCCCGTTCCCGATTTCGACGTCCTCGCCGATCAAGGCGCCGATCTGCGGGACCGCGTGCCACGCGCCCTCGATGTTCACGTCCCCGGGCCCGGACGCGGCGAGGAGACCCGCCCGCGCGACGACGCCGGAGCCGAGGACTGCGTCTTGCACGACGCTCGACGGACCCAGGATGACGTCGTCCATGAGGATCGAGTTCGCGACGGTCGTCAGCGCGCCGATGCGGACGTTCTTCCCGAGGCTCGTCGAAGGCAGCAGGACGGCGTTCGGACCGATCTCGCATCCGGGCCCGATCGACAGCGGACCTTGGAGGTACGCCCCCGACCGGATCACGCACCCGTCTCCGATCGAGACGCGGCCGCGGATCGTGACCGCGGGCTCGATCGTGCCCGCCCGGACCTCGTGCCCGTCCTTGAGCGCGACCGCATTCAGCCGAAGGAGGTCCCACGGGTACAGCGCATCGACCCATGTCCCGCCCGTCTTGACGGCCGCGACCGCCGTCCGCTTCGCAAGCGAGGACACCGCCCCCGGCAGGTCGTGCTGGCCCTCCTTCACGAGCGCCTGAATCTCGTCGAAGATCCGCGCGTCGAGGGCGTACGCCCCCGTGCTGATCAGGTTCGAGATGACTTCGGTCGGCTTCTCTGTGATCGCGAGCAGGTTGCTTCCCTGGATCGTGATGACGCCGTAGCTCTGGGGCCGCTCGCTTTCCGTGATCAGCACCGCGGGCTTCCCGGCGATCTCGAGCAGGTCCGATACGAACCGGCCGTCGACCATGTTGCTGCCGTTCAGCACGAGGAACGGCTCGTCCAGATGGCCGCGCGCCTCCCAGATCGCGTGGGCCGTTCCGAGCTGTTTCGTCTGCGTGACGTAGGTGACGTGCGCGCCGAACGCCTTGCCGTCCTGGAAGTACGCCTGGATCCGTTCGCGCCGGTACCCGACGACGAAGAAGAGGTCGTGGACTCCGTTTTCCACGAGTGCCTGGACGACGTACTCGATGAGCGGGCGGTTCCCGACGGGGATCATCACCTTGGGCAACGACGCGGTGAAGGGCCCCATCCGGGCGCCTTCTCCTGCGGCGAGGACGACCGCTTTCATGGTCCGACCACGTCCGAGCGCTCCGGACGGATGCCGGGCTTACGCCGCGACGGGTATATCCCTTGTGGGGCCCGTCCAGCGGCTGAGAATCGTTCGAGTCCGTCGCGTTCGCAGCGCTCGGGCGGATTCGCCATGTCCCATTCGGACTGCTTCCCGATATTAAAAGCAATTCTACAACATTCCGAGAACCGGTAACGAAGGATTAATAACACTCCTCCCCCTTGCGCCGGCATGGTCCGGCGTTGGCTCGTCGAGGACACCCCGCAAGGGGCCGTCGGACGGGAAGCCGAGATCCTCGAGAAGCCCGAGCGGGTCGCGCCCCTCTCCTCGCCGCTCGCATGGCGGATCCTCCAGGAACTCGCCCGGGCCCCGGACTACCCGAACGCCCTGGCGGCCCGCCTGAACGTCCACGAGCAGAAGGTCTACTATCACGTGCGGCGGCTCGAACGCGCGGGCCTCCTCGAAGTCATCCGGGAAGAATCGAAGCGGGGCGCGTCGGCCCGCGTCCTCGCCCCGACGGCGGACGCGTTCGCCGTCGTCCTGAAGGGACGCGGCACGCCAGTCGCCTCCCCCCTCCTGCCGCACGCGGGCATCGTCGCGCGCTTCCTCGAGGAGTTCTCGAGCGAAGGGACGTTCAACGGCTCGATCGTCGTCGGCTCGCCGTACACGCACGGACCGTTCGGCACGACGTCCCGCGATTCCCCGTACGCCGTCGAACTCGGCTTCTTCCTCGGGCGGCTCTTCGCGGCGCCGAAGCGTCCCCTCCTCCGGCTCGACACGGAGATGAAGGCGGCGGGCCCGGGGCGGGACCATCTGATCCTGGTCGGCGGTCCGGTCGCGAACATCATCACGATGGACCTGAATCCACATCTCGCCGTGAATTTCGACTGGAAACAGGTGTGGCGGATGGAATCGTCGCGCACGAAGCGGCACTACGTGGACGAGCAGGTCGGGCTGATCGCGAAAGTCCGCAACCCATGGAATCCGGCGCGGGTCGTCGTCCTGCTCGGCGGCCTCCACGCGGTCGGCACGATGGCGGCAATCCTCGGCATGACCCAATCCGCCGACGACGTCCTCGACGGATACACGCCGGGGGAGGACTTCTACCGGGTCGTCGCGGGCCAGGACCGGGACGCGGACGGACGGATCGACGCCGTCTCGATCCTCGAGTGATCAGCCCAAGGCGACGCTCTCGTAGGGAATCTTGTCCTCGAGCCGGGCATTCGCCGCTTCGATCGCTTGGATGGCCTCCATCGCCCGCTCCTCCGGGAGGAGCAGGAGGACGTCGACGCCTCGTTCGGCCGCCTCCACCGTCGCGGGGACCGCACCGAACTCGATCCGAGGACGCAAGCCGAGTTCCCTCGCCGCCACGAGGCCCGCCGGATCGAGCGCCGCGACGACGAACCCTCGCGTCTCGCGGAGGAGTCGCTTCGATGACGGCGGCGTCCTCCGGCGGGTCCCGGCCGGCACCCGCGCCACGACGATTCGGCCGGGTCGCAGGGCGACGATGCCCTCGAGGTTGCGGACCGCGAGCAGTTCGCCCTTCGCCGCATCGTGGGCAGCGATTCCCGTCGAGGGCGACGTCCGCCCGGCGTAGGCGACGAGGAGCCCGTTCTCCATGAAGAGCCCGAGGCGGTCGCCGCGGCGCGCCGCGCCCCCGGCGAGGGCCTGCGTCGTATCGACGACGGCCATCGCCCGGCCCGCGCGTTCGACGAACGCCCGCAGTTCGACGAAGCGGTCGTGCAGATGCTCCACGCCTTTCTTCGTGGCGCGGTATTCGCCGTTCGCGAGCGTCAGCAGCGCATCTGCCTGGAGCCCGTGCGCGTATTCCGAGGCCCCTTGGACCGTCATGTCGAGTCGCTCCGCGATCGTGCGGAGGCGCGTGTGGCGGTTGGTCGTGACCTCGTAGAGGAACAGGAGTCGGGTGGTCGCGCGAAGGTCCCGGAGCAATGCCATGGGAACCGCATTCCTTCACCCGAGGAAAAGGCCGCGCCAACATTCTTAAATACTCAAGTTCATCGGACAAACATCAAGTCTAGTTGAGGAGGAGAATCAGGTGCGGTTGACGACGCGGATCGCGGTGGGCTTCGCATCGGCCCTGCTCGTCGTCGCGATCCTGTACGACGCCCCGGCGTCGGGAGGGTCCGCATCGATCCGGATTCTCTTCGACTTCGGGGACGGCAGCTATCTCTGGGCGAGCGAGACGATCCCCGATCCTTCCGCGGTCAACGCAACGTGGCTCGCGGTCCAGCGAGCGGCGTCGGCGAATGGCGTCTCGATCGAGTCCACGTGGTACGATTGCTGCGGCGTAGGGATTGCGGACATCGGTGACCGCCATTCTCCCGCCCGGTTCATCGGCCTCTACGAATGGAACACGTCCGCCCGTACGTGGGATTTCACATCCTCGGGGATCTCCGGGCTCATCGTACAGGACGGGGCGAGCATCGCTCTCTACAACGCGGGATACGATTCGGTGACTTTCGCCGGCCGCACGCCGGTGCCGACGCCGGACCATCCGACCCCCGCCGTCGAGTTCCGATCGGACCTCGGGAACAGCGGGGCCTCCCCTTCGACCGCCCCGAGCGCCGTCCGACTCGCGTGGGACCGCGACACGGGCGTGCGGGAGATCGAGGCGACTCCGGCCGTGGCGTACGGACATGTGTTCGTTAACACGCGCGACGGGATCCTCGCGCTGGATGAGTTCAGCGGACGCACAATTTGGAATCGATCGGCGGCCCGAGGGTTCTCGTCTCCCGCGGTCTTCGACGATTCCGTGATCGTCGGCACATCGGACGGGACCGTCGTGCGGCTCAACGCGTCGGATGGCGGCGTGCAGTGGGAGACCCGCCTTCTCACGGAGAGCTCGTTCAGCGGCATCACGTCCTCTCCGAAGGTCGCGTTCGACCGAGTGCTGATCGGTACGTTCAACGAGTCGGGAGGACCCGGCGAGGTCGTGAGCCTCTGGGCGAGCAACGGGACCGTCGCGTGGCGGCACCCGACGGGATCCGTGCACTATTCCTCGGCCGCGTACTTGGACGGCGTCGCGTACGTCGGAATCATGGGCACGTACAACACGACGAGCCAGGTGACGTTCGACCCGCCGTACGGCATCCTCGCGCTCGACGCCTCGACCGGGGCGGAGAAGTGGTTCTTCGAGACCGGGGGCTCCGTCGCCGCGTCTCCAGCCATCGCCGGTTCGCGGCTCATCGCGCCATCCAAGGACGGCAACGTCTATGCGATCGACCGGGCGACGGGCGTCCTCGCCTGGAAAGCCGCCGTGGATGCGGGGGTGTCCTCCCCGGCGGTCGCTGGGGACTCCGTCGTCGTGGGGGGCGGCTCCTTCGGAACGACGGGGCGTGTGGTTGCGCTGGACGTGGCCACGGGAGACCCGCGCTGGTCGTACACGCCGAACGGTCCCGTGCAGGCGTCGATTTCGTACGCCGACGGCAACGTGTTCTTCGCGACGAACGCCGCCCATGGGTCGATCTACGCATTGAACGCGACGACCGGCGCTCTGGCGTGGTCGTTCGAGCCATCGCCGTCGGAATACATCCTCGGATCTCCCGTCGTCGCCGACGGGACGGTCTTCGCGCCGAGCGACAACGGCCACGTGTACGCCCTCGGTCCGGCGATTCGCCTCGCCGAGCCGATTCTCATCCCGGTCCTCGTCGGCCTCGGCGTCGTCGGGGCCGCCATCGGGGTTGCCGCGGTCGTCGTGTTCGTCGTGTTCGTGCGGAAGAGGTCCCGCGGGGGGCGCGTCGCGTGAACGAACGGCGTCAGGCGATTCTCCTCGTGGTGCTGCTCATCCCCGCCATCGCCGGTCTCTACGCAGCGACGCAGCTGATCCAGCCCGCACCCGTGCAACCCTCCGTCGTGCGTGCAGTCCGTCTCGAGGCGGTGGGCGTCGACTGGACGATCGTATACGATGCGATCCTCACGACGAACAATACCGCGTTCTCCCTGCTGATGGAGGCCAGCCACGCGCTCGGCTTCCCGGTCGCGTACGTCCCCTATGGTGTCCCGAGAGGGATGTTCGTCACCGCAATCAACGGGTCTGTCAACGGGGAAGGCAATCGCTATTGGCAGTACTGGGTGGGCGGCGCGTATGGGGACGTCGCGGCGGACCTGAAGCCGTTGCGTGACGGCGACACCGTCCTATGGAAGTTCGTCTTGTCGGTGGAGGGCGGCTGAATGGGACGTGCCTGGCGCGCCGTGCTGGAGGCCGGTTTCGGCGATGCGCGGACCCGGCTCCTCGGGAGCTTCTTGATCGTCGTCGCGGTCGCCGGGACGTACATCATGCACACGTTCGCGAACATCGAGACGGTGTTCGTCGCGAGCCTTCTCGCGGGGTCCCTCCTGGGCCGTTGGTGGACGGTGCTCGTGCCGGTGACCGCGCTGGTCGTCCTGCAGACCCTCGAATGGTCGACCGGATACTCCGGCTATGCCCTCGAGGCGATGGCCGCCATTTCGTTCTTCGTCATTTCGGGATTCGTGTTCGTCGCATTCGTCGGACGCCGGATCCGGCCGAGGGTCCTGTTCCGAGTCAGGTCGGTCGCACTTCTGACCACGATCAGCGTGCCTCTCACGATCGCCTACGATTTGTGGACCGCGTTCGGCGAGTGGTATTTCCTCACGCGGCCGTTCGGAGTGGGCTTGGCGACGGTCCTGTATTTCCAAGTACCTTTCACCCTGTACCACCTCCTGAGCTCCCTGATTTTCGTGCCGTTGTTCGGGAGCATGTTCCTCTTCCTCCGCGCCTACGGATGGCCCGCAAAGACCGAAGATAAGGTGCCGTCGCCAGGAGGGCGCGAGTAATCAGAGGAGTTCCTCGATCTGCTCCCGCATCCGGTGGACCTCTTCACGACGACGGTCGAGATCCTTCTCCGCTTCTCGGATCGCGCGGTCACGGGCCTCGAGGCTGGCTTTCCGCGCTAGCAGATCCCGCTCGAGCCCTTCGAGGCGGAGTCGGTCCCGCTCCGTGGCCTTCCCTCTGCCCTTCAGATCGGCTGCCAGCGTGTGCACCTTCTTCGTTTGCTCCACGAGCGATTCGCGTTCCTTTGCGATCGCCCGGGCCACGAGGGATTCGACCGCCCCTTCCTTCTGGGAGACCCGCCGGCCTTCCGACTCGAGGTTCTTCCACATCGCTTTCGCTTCAGCACGTTCGCGAGCGAGGGCCGCGGACTCCTCCTTGAGGCGTTTCTCGCGCTGATCGACGGCCTTGCTGCGCACGTCAAGCTGGGTCGAGGCCGCCTCGAAGCGCGTCTCGCGCTGCTCGAGGTCCTCGCGGGCACGCACTGTCTTCTCCATGGCGGCTCGCTGCTCCTCGAGAAGGGTTTCTTCTGATGCCATTCGTTCCTTGAGTTCGCGGCTCTTCTCCTCCGCGACCTTCTCCGCGTACTTCAGGAGGCTCATCGCTTTCGACTTCAGGTCGGCCGCCTCGTCTTCGTGCGATGCAACCAAGCCGGCCTGGACCTCGATCTCCTTCGACCGTTTGTCGACGTCACCCTTGGCCCGCTCCAGGCCTTTCCGCTCCTCGGCGAGCCGTTTCACGTCCGCGGTGAGGTGCTCTTTCGCCTCCTTGAGTCCCTTGTCAAGTCGATCGAGTTCTGCCTTGCGCTTTTCGATTCCCTGCGCGATTTTGTTCGACTCGATGTCGTGCTTCTCGAGCGTCGAGGCGAGCACCTTCAGTCCGTCTTCGCGGTCGGCGAGTTCATGGCCTCGTTCCTCCATGCCCGCGGTCGTTTTCGCGAGATCCGCGAGCTTCTCTTTGAGGTCCGCCTCACGAGCCGCGAGTTCGGCCTCTCGCGCCCGCGCAGACTCTTCTCGTGCGGCGAGACGAGAACCCTCGCCCTCGATTTTCTCGAGGCGTCCCTCCAGCTTCTTCGACTCCGACCGAGTGCGTTTCTCGACAGCAGAGAGGGACGCTTTCGCGCGAGCCAGCTCCTTCTGCACGGCGACGGCCTCGCGCGCTTCTTTCGCTTGGTCCCGCGCCATGGCCTCCACCGCCTGCTTGCGGGCTTCGAAGTCGTTGAGCGCCTCGCGGAGTTCGTGTTCTCTCTGCGTGAGTTCCCGGCCTCGTTGCGTGAGGCGTGCGTCGACCTCCTGCATGGCCGACTCCTTCGCCGCAACGTCTTTCGTCGACTTGGCGAGCGCCGACTCTCGGCGATCCAGCGTGGCCTCCACCCGCCGCAACTGTTCGTGTTTCGATCGCAACGATGCATCTTGGAGGGCGAGCTGTTTCTCTTTCGCATCCGCACCGGCCACGAGGTGTCGGGCTTCCTCGATTTCCGCGCGGGCCCGCGACTCCTGGCGTTTCGCCTCCTCGGCCGTGGCGGCTTGGGACTCCTCCCATTCCCGCTTCGCGGTGCCGAGGGTCTTCTCGCTCTTCTCGAGTTCCGATTCGCGGGACGCGACCGATTTATCCCGCTCCATCAGCGTCGCCTCGGTCGCCGCGAGCTCGCGACTCCGGACGTCGAGCGCCTTCGTCCTCGCGACGAGATCGAGCCGGAGGGCATCCGAAGCCTTGCGATCGGTCCGCAACTCCTTCGTGGCGCGGTCGAGGTCGGCGTTCGCCTGCAGAAGCGCCGCCTGAGCCTTCGCGAATGCGGATTCCCGTCGCTTCAGATCCTTGCTCGAGGTTGCGAGCTCTTCCTCACGTCGGTCAACCTGAGCCAAGCTGGACTCAAACTTTGCAAGTGCGACCTTGTGACCATCCGCTTGCGCCAAGAGCGTCTTCTCCCTCTCTTCGACGGCGGCGGTCCGTTCCTCGATCTGCCGACCCCGCTTTAGCAGGTCGGCTTCGTGGCGCTCTAGCGCCACTCGCTCCCCTTTCAACGCCTTTTCCGAAGCCGCGATGGCGGCGCGAGCTTGTCGGAGCTCCTCTTCGGCCTTCGACACGGAAGACTCGTGCGCGTCTACTAGGCGGTCCCGCTTGCTAAGCCCGTCCGCCTGAGTTTGGAGCTCTGCCTGAGCGGACTCCAGGGCTTTACGATTCGAACCGAGTTCCTCTCGGGCCCGCTCCAGTTTCGCGGTCGCGTCCTTCAGCTCCTCGCGTTCCTTCATCGCGGCCTCTTGCGCCTTCGTCAGTTCGGACTTGACCGTCGCGATTTCCTCCCCGCGTCGTTCGGCGTCGGCCACGCGGGACTCGAGCTTCGCCGCGGCGGCCTTTTGGGCTTCTGCCTCGGAGCGGAGCTCCCGCGCCCGTTGGTCGAGCGATTTCTCGCGCACCCCATGTTGACTCTTCCGGCGTGCGAGTTCATCAGCTCCTCGAACGACGGCAGATCGCTCCCCTTTGATGGCCTTCCGCTGCTCCGCGAGCGCCTCGAGGGCGGCGGCGAGATCGTGTTCGCCTTTCGACACGGCGGCTTCGCGTTGCTTCAGGAGGCGATCCGCGCGCTTCGCCCCCTCCGTCTGCGCGGCGATTTCCGCCTTCCCCGCTTCGAGTCCCTTCGCGCGTTCCTCGGCCCCTGCCTCACGTCGCGACAGGACGGCCTCGCGTGCGCCCAACTCGGTCGCTCGCAGCTTGATCTCCTTGTCGGCCCTCCCGAGCTCGGTTCGAGTGGTGGAAAGGTCCTCCCGCGCTTTCGCAATCCGACCCGCGTCTCGTTCCAAGGCTTTGCGCTGGGTCGCAAGCGCCTTTTCCGCCGCGGTGAGTGCGACACGGTCCTCCTCGAGTTTCGCTTCGCGCTTCGTCGCCGTGGCCTCCCGGGCCTTCACGGCTTGGTCCGCCCGACGGACCGTGTCCTGCCGAGAGGTCACCTTTGCGCGGGTCCCTTCGACGGTCCTCGAGAGCTGAGCGACTTCCTCTGCGCGTTTCTGGAGTTCGGCCTCGCGCTCGCTGAGTTTCGTTGATGCAAGCTTGAGTGCCCGCTCCGCGCGTTCCAGTTCGGTCCCCCGGAGGGCGAGATCGTCTCGCGCTTTCGCGAGCGCCGCCTCCTTCTCCGAAGCGTTCGCGGCCGCCCGCTGGACGGCTCGCTCGCGGACTTGGAGTTCCGCTCCGGCCGACTTGCCGCGAGCCTCTCCCTCGACGACCGCCTCCTCGCGCGCCTTCAAGTCAGCGGTGGCCCTCCCGACCGCTTCCGCCGCGTTCCGCATCGCGACCTCGCGGCGCTCGAGCTCGGCCTGCTGTCGATCGAGGCCCTCCTTCGCCTCGGCCAAGGTGTGGTCGAGGGTCTTGAGCCCCTTTGATTGGTAATCGAGTTCGGTTTTCCGTTTCGCCTGCGCGTCCGCCCCCTCGGTGAGCTCCCGCCCGCGTTTCGCATCTCGGACCTCCGTCGCCTTCGAAGCGTCGTCGATGCGCTTCTCGAGCCGAGCAAGTTCTCGTTCTCGTTCGCGCAGGGCCTTGAGCGCTTCCTGGCTCTCCGACTCGCGCTTCGTGAGTTCCGTCTCTCGACGTAATTGGTCGTCGTCTCTCCGCTGGTGGGTCTTCGATTTCGAGTCCAGGTCTGCCTGGCTCGAAGCGAGTCGTTTCTCCCGCGATGCCAGGTCCACATTCCTCCGGGCGAGCGTCGACTCGAGGGCGTCGAGCTCCGACGCCTTCGCGGAGGTCGTCCGGGCCTTCTCGAGATCCTTCTGGAGCGCGGCGGCTCGATGCACCTCGGCATCGAGTTGTGCGTTCGCGCGGGTCATCTCGGTTTTCACTTCAATCTCCTTTCGCCGTAGCGCCTCGTTCGCGGCGTGCAGCGAAGTTTGGAGCGCCTCGAATTCCTGGTCCCGCTTCGAGAGATCGCGCTCCGTGGCCCGGAGCCCCTTCCTCGCGTCCTCGAGCTCCCCGGCGTGGGCCTCGTCGTTCGCTTTCGCTTCCGAGGCGAGACGCGCTTGGGCGTCTCGGAGTTTCTGCTCGTCTTTCTCCGCCGCGCGCTCCCGTTCCTTGATTGCCTTCAGCGCCTTCTCCGCCTCGAGCGTTCGTTCGGCCGCCAATCGGGAGGCTTTCTCGGACTCGGTTTCCCGAGCCTTGAGGTCGGTTTCCTTCTTTGCCACCGCAGCCGCGTGATCCGCAAGATCCTTGGACCGTGCGTCGAGCTTCACCCACTGTGCCTTCAGGTCCGCCTCCTTCTCCGTCAGCTCGCCCGCTCGACCCGCCCTCTTCCGTAGTCCTTCGATTTCCTCCCTGAGCCGGCTCGCCTTCTCGTTCTCCTGCTCGACGGCGGCCCGCGCCTTCGCGAGTTCGGCGTTGAGCGCCGCCTCGATCTCCCGGCGCTCGTTCCGAATTGATTCGGCCTCTACGCGTGCAGCCTCGAGGCTCCGGAGGCCTTTGGTCGTCTCTTTCCCAGCCGCAGCGAGGTCTTTCTGCAGAGCGTCCGCCCGGTGGCTTTCGGATTCGAAGTGGGCGTTTGCCTTCGTAAGCTCAGCTTTCAGTTCGAGTTCAAGCCGTTCGCGCGCCTCCTCCGCGGCGCGGGCGGCGTTGTGAGATGTCTCGACCTCCTTGTCACGCTTCGCGAGCTCGCGATCTCGAATCTGCAGGAGCTTCTTGGCTTCGTCGAGTTCCCGGTCTTGGGCTTCCTCCGCCTCCTTCGCTTGGTCCGCTAGCTTGCCCTGGGTCTCCTTGAGCTTCCGCTCGGCTTTCTCGACCGCGCGCTCCCGCTCCTGGACGGCCTTGAGGGCCTTCTCCGCCTCGAGCGCCCGTTCCGCGGCCGCGCGACCGCTCGATCGGGTCTCCGCCTCACGGGCGCTGAGTTTCGCCTCGGACTCGCCGAGGACCGCCTCGCGACCCGCGAGGTCCTTGGACCGTCCGTCGAGCTTCGCCCACTCCGCCTTCAGCGCGGACTCCTTTTCGGTCAGCTCGCCCGCCCGGCCCGCGCGCCTCCGAAGGCTCTCGATTTCCTCCTTCAGCCGGCTCGCCTTCTCCTTCTCCTGCTCGACCGCGGCGCGCGCCTTCGCGAGTTCGGCGTTGAGGGTCGTCTCTCGCTCGAGGCGTTCGTTCCGCGCGGACCCGGCCTCGGTGCGCGCGGCTTCCAAGCTCCGGAGGCCTTTCGCCGACTCCTTCCGCGCCGCCTCCAAATCCCTTTGCAGGGCGTCCGCTCGGTGGCTTTCGGATTCGAGTTGGGCGTTCGCCTTCGTGAATTCGGCTTTCAATTCCAATTCCCGCCGCTCGCGCGCCTCGTCCGCAATCTGGGCGGCGGTCCGAGACGCCTCGATCTCTTTGTCGCGCTTGGCTAGTTCACGCTCTTGGATTTGTAGGAGCTTTCGGGCCTCGTCCAGCTCACGGCCGTGGGTTTCCTCCCGGGCCTTCGCCTGCTCGTCGAGCTTGGCCTGGGCCTCCTCGAGTTTTCGCTCCCCCTTCTCGAGAGCCCGTTCCCGGTCCCGGAGGGCCTTGAGGGCTTTCTCCGCCTCGAGCGCCCGTTCGGCGGCCGCGCGACCGCTGGATCGGACCTCCGCCTCGCGCGCGCCGACTTTCGCCTCGGACTCGGCGAGGGCGGCTTCGCGGTCCGCGACGTCCCTCGTCCGGACATCGACTTTCGACCACTGCGCCTTGAGATCGGTCTCTTTCTCAGTCAGCTCCCCGGCTTTGCCCGCCCGTTTCCGCAGGTCTTCGATTTCGCCTCGGAGCCGCACGCCCTTGTCGCGCTCCTGCTCCGTGCCGGCCCGGGCCTTCGCGATCTCCGCCGTCAGGGCGGTCTCGCGGTTTTGCGCCTCCTTCTGAGCCGCCTGCGCCTCCGATCGCGCCGCTTCCAGGTTCCGCAGCATCTTCGCGAGGTCCTTACGGGCCGCTTCCAGATCCTTCTCGAGGTCCGCGGCCCGTTGGTCCGCGCGGTCCCGCATGGCTTTCCGGTTCTCGGCAAGTTCCGCCTCGCGCGCCTCGAGTTTCGTCCGCGAGTCCTCGATCTCCCGCTGCACGCCGCCGAGTTCGCGGCCCTGGCCGTCGAGCTTTTCCTCGAGGGACGCGAGGGAACGCTCGCGCGCGGCCAGTTCTTTGTTGCGGCCGTCGAGGGACGCGACGAGGCCTTCGACCTCCTCTTCGCGCTTCCGGAGCGCTTCCTCTGTCGCCTCGAGCGCGGACCGTCTCTTCTCGACCTTCTGCATCGTCGCGCCCGCCTCGGCCGCGGCGGCCTTGGCTTTCCGGAGCGAGCCGATTTCGTCCCGGGCCGCCTCGAGTTGCTTCTGCGCCGCCTCGACCGCCCGTTTCGCCTCCCGCTCGGCCGCGGTCTGCGCGGACCCGAGTTCTTTGACCCGCCGTTCGAGGCTCTCGATCACGCCGTCCTGCCGCGCGATCTGTTCTCCCTTGGCGTCGGAGAGTTTGCGGGCGGCTTGCAGCTCTTTTCGGAGCTGGTCTTCCCGGGCTTTCGCCTCGGACTCGAGGCGCGCGACGTCGACGTGGACGACGAGCGACTCGCCCGCGTCAGCGTCCTCGCCCGCCGCGAGCGACTTCCGGGCTTTCTCACGCAGTCCCATGTCCCGATCACAGCTGGAGCCGTTCGAGGATGCGTTCGTACAGGGCGAACTTCTCGGACTTCGCGAAGTCCTTGATCTTGTCGGCCGGCAGCTCGCCGAGCAACTCGTCGAGGTCCTTGATCACGACCTTGAGTTCGTCCCTCAGGCCGGTGAGGTCCTTCGTCTCCTGCACCAACCGGTTCCGCTCCTCCATCACCCGCTCCATCTGGTCTTCGAGTTGCACGACCCGACCCTTGAGTTCCGTCATCTCGAGGTCGGGGGGCTTGACCGTGACCGTCGGGGTGTCCGTCCTCCCGATCGGGCCCGAGGATCCCCGCTGCTCGAGCTCCCACCGCCGGCGCTCGATGTCGACCTCCCCTTGGCTCAGCGCGTGAAGCCGCTCGTCGAGCAGCCGGCCCTTCTCCCGGAGGAGGTCCTCACGCTTCTCGAGCTCCCGCTCCTTCTCGTGCAGGCGGCTCACGAGCGTGTGGAACTCTCCCTCCCGGCGGAGGATGTCCGACTCCCGTTCCTTGAGCTGCCCGAACTCCTTCTCGCGCGACTCGAGCTCGCGACGGAACGCCTCCACGCGACTCCGGAGGGAGGACTCCCGCGCCTTGAGCTCGTCCTCCTGCATGCGCAGGATGTTCCGGTACGTGTGCTCCATGTCGACGAGCCCCTCTTCGAGCTTGAGGATGTCCTCCTTCTGGAGCAGAAGGCCCGCGATCTGGCCTTTCAGCTCCTCGCGCTCTCGGACGTCCTTTGGATCCGTCGACGATTCGAGCGACCGGATGCGGTCCCGCGCCCGCTCGATTAGCGCGTCCATGTGCTCGAGACGCCGCTTGCGCCGGTCGAGCATCCGATCGAACGGCTCGGCGAGCTTCCAGAGCGACTCGTCCAGCGCGCCGCCGGGTTGTTCGGAGGCGTCCGATATGGCCGGAAGATCGGCGTCGCGTCGCGCGCTGGCCGGGGGTGCGCTCCGGGCTTTCGCCCTTTCGCGGCTGAGCTGCAGGATCCGTCGCAGGTACTCTTCCGCGGGGGAACCCGCGGCGGGCTCGAGGGGCGGTCGGACGGGCGTGAGCGAGCCGGGTTCCGGGAACCTCGCGTTGCAGTTCACGCACTCCGTCGACTTGGCGGCGTTGATCGAGTTGCAAATGGGACACAGGATCGCCTCGATCGAGCCCTCGAACGCCTTCCCGCACCGCGCGCACGCGGCGGCGTCCGGCAGCGTCTCCGCTCCGCATTCGCTGCAGTAGGCGGCGTTGCCGGGAGTGAGGGCGCGCTGGGCCATCGATGCCTGCTCGAGGACCGTGGGATCCCGGAGGTCTCAGTCGTACGCGTTGTACGCGAGGATCTCCGAGAGGTGTTTCCTGCCCGCCGGAGGTTCGAACGCCTCCGGGACGCCCAACGGTGTGAACCCCACCACGTGGACGTCCGCCGGGATGCTCAGGAGGGCCTTCACCTTCTCCTCGTTGAAGGCGAAGATCCAGGAGGTCCCTAGCCCCTCACTCGTGGCCGCCACGGTGACGTTCGCAAGGGCCATGCCCACATCGACCGGATACGAGTTCATGTATCCGCCGATCATCGCGACCGCCTCGTCGAGCCGGGCACACGCGACGACCACCAAGGGCGCGTCGGCCATGTGCTTCGAGTTCGTGCAGGCGCCCGCGAGTTTCCGCTTCGCGTCCTCGTCCGAGACGACGATGAACTTCCACGGCTGCAGGTTCTCCGCCGAATGGGCGAATCGGGCCGCGTTCATGATCGCCTGGACTTTCTGCTCGGGGACCGGATCGGGCTTGTACTTGCTCACGCTCTTCACCGACTTGATGGCCTCAAGGGCCTCCATATCGTCCCGAGGCGTCCGATTTGGCGTGGTGATAATAAGCGTTTCGGGATGGTTATTCCCCTTCGACTCTCGTTGCGGAGGGAGACATCCGGCCCGAAGCGACGCTGACTCGTGACCGCACCATTTGGCCCGGGTCCCCCGGGCGACGATCCTTCAAAATTCGACATCGTCGGGTATCCGCGGGGGACCCGCCCGAGAGATCACCGCGGAAACGGCCTAATAGAGCCAGGTTCATATGTTCCAAGCTGAAGCGCTGCCGTCGTCGCCGGCATGGGGGAGGAAGATGAAATTTCGGTGGGCATCAGTCCTGACGGTTGGGACGCTCCTTCTCGTTCTCGTCCTTGCCGGCGTTCGTGGAGCGGCCACGGTCACGGAAACGAGACTCGTGCCGAACGATGGCGCCATCGGCGACCTCTTCGGCGGTCTCGGCGTGTCCATGAGCGGGGACACCGCGGTGATCGGGGCGCCGGGCAAAGACAGCGGCACGGGAGCCGCCTACGTCTTCGTCCGAAGCGGGACGACCTGGTCGCAACAGGCGAAGCTCACGGCGAGCGACGGCGCCCCGTATGACGCATTCGGAACGTTCTCCTCTATAAGCGAGAATACAACACTCGTCGGGGCCCCCTACGGTGGCAACGGCACGGGAGCCGCCTACGTCTTCGTCCGGAGCGGGACGACCTGGTCGCAACAGGCGAAGCTCACGGCGAGCGATGCCGCGCCCTTCGTGTCCTTTGGCATCTACGTGGCGCTCGACGGGGACACCGCTTTGATCGGTGCGGTCTACAAGAACAATCAGACGGAAGCCGCCTACGTCTTCGTGCGGAACGGGACGACCTGGTCTCAGCAGGCGAGGCTTACGGCAGGCGATGGGGCGTCTGGGGACGGTTTCGGCGGCTCCATCAACGGCGACGCCGCGGTAATCGGGGCCCCCGGCAAAAGAAGGGGCACCGGAGCCGCCTACGTCTACGTCCGGAATGGGACGAACTGGTCGCAGGAGGCGAAGCTTACGGCGAGCGATGGGTTGCCGGGGGACTTGTTCGGGAATCGCGTTTCCCTCGGGAGGGACACAGCCCTCGTCACGGCCCCTGGCAAAGACAACGCTACGGGAGCCGCCTACGTCTACGTCCGGAATGGGACGAACTGGTCGCAGGAGGCGAAGCTTGGCGCGAATGATACCGCCGCCGGTGATGCGTTCGGCCTAGGGCTCTCTCTCGACGGAGAGATCGCCGTCATCGGGGCGCCGGGCGACGACGATCGCGGGACCGATTCTGGTTCCGCGTACCTGTTCGTCCGGAACGGTACGACTTGGTCCCAGAAAGCGAAGCTGACCGCGAGCGACGGTGCAACCGGTGATGGTTTCGCAGACGTGGGTGTGTCCGTCAGCGGTGACACGGCCCTCATCGGCGCCCCCTTCAAGGACCGCCACACGGGGGCCGCCTACATCTACGAACTTGCCTTACACGCCACCGCTCCGTCCGCGCCTCAGAACCTGGAGGGGACCGCGGGCGACGCCCAGGTCACCCTGACGTGGCAGGCACCGTCCTCCGACGGCGGTACGCCAATCACGAACTACCGGATCTACCGTGGGACCGAGTCGGGCGGCGAAGGCTTCGTCGCCGATGCAGGCACCGAGCTGACGTACACCGACACGGGCCTCACGAACGGGGTGACGTACTACTACGAAGTGGGTGCGGTGAACGCCGTGGGAGAGAGCCCGCCGTCGAGCGAGGTCTCGGCCACGCCGGCCACGATCCCGTCCGCGCCGCAGAATTTGGAAGCGACTTCCAGCGACCGCCGGGTCGACCTCGCATGGCTCGCGCCGGCCTCCAACGGAGGCCTCCCGATTACCAACTACCTCATCTACCGGGGGACGTCGCCCGGCAGCGAGACGCAGATCGCGACGCTCGGGGATGTCCGCTCCTACACGGACGTGGGAGTGACGAATGGCCTCACATATTACTATCAGGTGAGTGCGGTGAACGCCGTGGGAGAAAGCCCCCCGTCGAGCGAGGTCTCGGCCACTCCGGTCACAATCCCATCCGCGCCGCAGAACTTGGGGGCGAATCCCGGCGACGTCCGGGTTGTGCTCGCATGGCAGGCACCGTCCTCCGACGGCGGCTCGCCGATCACGAACTACTCTGTGTACCGAGGGACATCGTCAGGCGGGGAGACGCAGTTCAAGATCCTCGACGAGGTCCTTTCCTACACGGACACCGCAGTCACGAATGGCGCGACGTACTACTACCAGGTGAGCGCCTCGACCGCGATTGCAGAGGGGCCGAAGTCGGACGAAGTCGCCGCCACGCCGGCGGCGACGCCCTCGGCCCCCGCGGTCTTCCCGCCGACGGCGGGCGATGCGCAAGTCGCGCTCTCGTGGCTGGCTCCGTCCTCCGACGGCGGATCGCCGATTACCGGCTACAACCTCTACCGCGGCACCATCGCCGCCGCGGAGTCGCTTGTCGCGGACCTCGGCAACGTCCTCTCCTACACCGACGCCGGCCTCACGAACGGCGTCACGTATTATTATCAGGTGAGCGCGGTGAACGGGGCCGGGGAAGGCCAGCGGAGCTCAGAAGTTTCCACGATGCCGGCGCCGCCCCCGGATACCACAAAGCCCACGGTCGTGATCGTTTCGCCGACATCCGGAGCGACGGTGACGTCCGCCACCCTGACCGTCAACGGAACGGCTTCGGACAACGTCGCCGTCCAGAAGGTAGATCTCAGCATGGACGGAACGAACTGGGTCACCGCGACGGGCACGACCTCATGGTCCGCGACGGTGACGCTCCAAGAAGGCTCGAACACGATCTACGTTCGGGTGACGGACACCTCGGGCAACACGCAGACCAAGACGATTACCGTGATTTTGCAGACCCCGGTCTCGGTCGCCGGCCTGCCGCCGGTCGTCCTCATCGGCGTGGCCGTCGCGATCGTGATCGGTGTGGTCGCGGCGGCCGAGGTTGCGCTCACACTCTCGAGGCGGAGAGCGGGCCGGAAGGGACGACCGTAGCACATCGGAATCCGGATCGCGCCTCGGGTCGCTCGATGGTCCGGCGCGACCTCTCGGGTGAAGGGGAACGAACGCGGAGTCTGCGCCTCCGATTCGCAACGCAGTCGAGCGAGAGAACGTTTAAGTCGCGTCACCATCTTCCGCGGCCCCGCGGGCCCGTAGCTTAGCCCGGTTGGAGCGCCCGGCTGATAACCGGGAGGTCGCCAGTCCAAATCTGGCCGGGCCCACTTCTGGCGCGGTTCGCTCCGCCGCGTCGGCGCCTGACGGTGTCACGGCCGGAGGACCCGGGCGACGATCCGGAGGACTTCCTCGGCCGCGAACGGCTTCAACAGGAGCGTCACCCCGCGACGCCGTGTGGGGTCGATTTGCTCGTAGACGTACGGAAAGGCCGTGATCAAGATTGCGGGGAGCGCCGGTCGCGTTCGTCGGGCGGCTTCGATTAGCTCCACGCCGCTGGCACCGGGCATCTGGAAGTCCGTCAGGAGCAGGTCGACCTCGTCGGCCTCGATGCGCTCCAACGCCTCCTCCGCGCTCGCCGCCGTGAAGGTTCGGTAGTCGTCCATCGAAAGCAGCTCCGCCAGGTTCTCGCGGATGCCTTCGTCGTCGTCGACGACGAGGACGGACGGCCTTCGGCCTTGTGGCTCGGACCCCCTCACACAATCACCCGACGCCTCGAGACCCGCTCGGGTATTATGCGGTCGGTCAATTCCGCTCGACAAGCTTCGGGGCCCGCCGGCCTAAGGGGGGTCCGGCGACACATCGACCCGCGCGGGCTCGCGCGGTGGTGGCTCTCGTCCCTCGGCATCTTCGGGGCGGGGCGCCTCTGCGGACGACACGGCCTCGAGATTCCGCGGGAGCAGGACCGTGAACGCCGAGCCTCTTCCTTCCTCCGACGTGACGACGATATCTCCGCCGTGAGCGACGACGAAGTTCTTGCTCAGCGCGAGGCCGAGGCCCGTGCCTTCCCCCTTCTTCTTCGTCGTAAAGAACGGTTCGAAGATGCGCTTCTGTACGTCCGGGGGCATGCCCGTCCCGGTGTCGGAGACGACGACGGCGAGGAAGTCCCTCTGCTCCTCCGTTCGCACCCGCACGGCGCCTTTCGACGTCGCCTCGTACGCGTTCTTCAGGAGGTTGACCAGGACCTCCTGCATGCGGATCGGATCGGCCCGGCAGGGGATCGGTCGATCCCCGAGTTCGACGCGCGTGGCGACATCGGCCTTGCAGTAGACCTCGGCTTGCTCCACGGACGCGCGGACAATCTCGGCCAAGTCGACGTCCGCGACGTTCAGCGTGCCCGGCTTCCCGAATTTTAGGAGTTCCGCGGTGATGCTTGCGGCAATTTTCCCTTGCGCCGTGATCTTTCCAAGGCGTGTCTGAATCTCGGGGTCGTCCGTCCGGCGCTTGATGCTCGCCGTGAGGAGCGAAATGTTCGTGAGCGGCGTGTTGATTTCGTGGGCGACGAACGAGGCGATTCGTCCCATCGAACCCCAGCGCTCGCTCTCGAGGAGTCGCCGTCGCAGTGCGGCCTCCTCCGTCACATCCCTCGCGATCGTCGCGGCTCCGACGAGTCGGCCGGCCGAATCTCGGATTGGAGAGATGGTGAGGGCGACCGAGATCCTCCGCCCGTCCTTTCGGATCCGGGTCGTTTCGAAACGAGGAATCGCCTCTCCCCTCTGGATTTTCTCCATGATTCGCCGGAGTTCGTCCCGAGCTTCGTCCGCCGCGAGGAGCGCAATTGGCTGGCCGAGTGCCTCGTCGGCCGTGTAGCCGTAGATGCGCTCGGCCCCACGGTTCCAGCTTGTGATTCGTCCCTCGAGCGTCTTCCCGATGATCGCGTCTTGCGAACTCTCGACGATGGCTGCGAGCCGCCCCATCGCTTCCTGTTCTCCCCTCCTTTCCGTGACGTCGCGCAAGACGCCGGTGAACAAGCGCCGGTCGGCCGTCCTGTATTCCCCCAACGACACTTCGATCGGGATCTCTCGTCCGTTCTTGTGGAGGCCGAAGAACTCGATGCTCTGCCACGGGACATGCTTCTCGCCCGTCTCGTTGTACCGACGGAACGACCGGAGATGGAGGGGCCGGAACCGTTCGGGCATGAGCATCGTGAGCTCCTGGCCAAGGAGCTCGTCCTGGGAATAGCCGAAAATCCTCGCGGCCGACTCGTTCACGAACTGGATTCGACTTTTCTCGTCGATCGTCACGATGCCGTCCGCCATCGTTGCCGCGACCGTCCGGAAGCCGCTCTCGCTCGCGCGGGCGGCCTCGACGGCCTCCGCTCGCCCGAGCGTCGCTCGGCTCAGGCTCCGGGCGTATAAGGCGATCGCGACGACCGCGCCGGCGATCGGAGCGAGAAACAGCAAGCCGAGCCCGAGCGGCGCGGGCGAGAAGCCTCGAACCTGCGCGATGGCGATTGCGACCGCGATGATCACGGCGAGGGCGGACAAGCCCCCGACGAGGATCCACAGCCCGATTGTTCGCGCTGAAACCTTCGCGAGCCATCTTGGGCGGCGCCCTGGTTGCTTCCTGCCCAGCGGAGTCGATCCCGTCGGATCCGCTTCGCCGGTGGCCGTCATGGCTCCCTGTCCCTCTTGGCGGGAGCGGTCGACACTGGCCGGTGGCAGTGGGGATCGAGAACCCGGCACGCGAGCATGGAGGGCCGGGCCGCCAACGGAGTTCTCGCGGCATAAAGCTTTAGAACCTTCGTCCGGATTTTCACTTTCGGCGACCTCCCCCCGTCGCAACCATGGCTACGACAGCCGCGGGGTTGGTCACACACCTCCGGTGGAAGACCACCTTGCGGACGAGAGGCTTATCAGCGATGCTCGGCTCCATGGCCAAGTTATGCCACCCGCCGAGGATCCGGTCGGGAGCGACACCGAAAGCCGCGACCTCCCGGGCGCGACCGAGGCCAGGGGCGATTCGATTCGCGAGCGCCGAACCCTTCGGTTCGTGCTCTTGAGCTTCGTCGCGGTCGGGCTCGTCGTCGCCGCGGCATTTTACGTCGACTCGCTCTTGCCGTCTCGGCCCCTTCCGACGGACAAGCTCGTCTTTTCCGACGTGTCCCTCGTCGACGGCAACGCGTCCTTCCTCGTGCAGGGCGAATCGGGCGGACCGTATTCGTACGGCGGATTCGAGACGACGCTTGTCGTCAACGACTTTCCGGGTCCGTCCATCGGGCTCGGGCCGCCCCAGTCGATAGCACGCTTCTCGATCGGACCGAACTTCTATCGGATCACATGGCTGGATCCCGACGCCGACGGCGCCCCGGGCGTCGGCGATTCGTTCCTCGTTTCCGGCGACGGAGCCCCGCTGCCCTCGCTCAGCGCATACGAATTCGACTTGCGGTGGCAGGGAACGTGGACTGCGAAGGCGTTCTGGACGACGGACTAGATCGCCGAGGACTTCCGATACGAATATCGGTATTCCCGTCCGACTATTTTCCGTCACAACACTTATCTAGATTTCATCGGTCCCCGACGCGGCGCTCGGAGAGTCGATCAAATGGGCTACGTGCGCGGACTTCGTTGTCGAGAGTGCGGCGCGGAGTATCCTCCGGCGCAGCTCACGGTCTGCGACGCCTGCTTCGGCCCGCTCGAAGTCGCGTACGAGTTCGACGCGGTGCGCGAGGCGTTCCGTCGCGAGGCGCTGGCCGCCCGGTCCCGCGACCTCTGGCGGTATCGGGAGCTCCTGCCCGTCTTCGACGAAACCGCGAAGGTCGACCTCCAGGTTGGCTTCACGCCGCTCCGGCGCGCCGAGAACCTCGGGAAGGCCCTCGACCTCCGAGACGTGTGGGTCAAGGACGACACGGTCAATCCGACGTATTCGTTCAAAGACCGGCCGGTCGCCGTGGCGGTCGCGAAGGCTCGGGAATGGAACCTCCCCGCCGTCGGCTGCGCATCGACCGGCAACCTCGCCGCGGCCACGGCCGCCGCCGCGGCGAAGGCGCGCCTCCCTTGCTACGTCTTCGCCCCCGCCTCCCTCGAGCCGGGGAAGCTGCTCGTGCCGCGAATCTATGGGGCCACGGTCGTCGCGGTCGACGGGACGTACGACGAGGCGAACCGCGTCGCGTTGCTCGCCGCGGATCGTCGCGGTTGGGGGTTCGTGAACATCAACCTGCGACCGTACTACGCGGAAGGTTCCAAGACGCTCTTGCTCGAGACGTGGGAGCAGCTCGGGTTCGACTTGCCCGGCGTGATCATCGTGCCCCTCGGATCCGGCCTGCTCCTCACCTCGGTCGACAAGGGAATACGAGAACTCCGCGAGCTCGACGAGGTCTCCGGGGATGCGACGCGGCTCGTGGGGACGCAGGCCTCGGGCTGCGCCCCGATCGTCCGGGGCTTCGAGGCGCCCGACGGACGACCGCGTCCCGTCAAGAGGCCCGAGACGATCGCAGAGTCCCTGGCCATCGGCGATCCCGCGTCCGGCTACGAAGCGATTCAGGCTATGCGCACGACGCGCGGCTTCGCGGACGCTCCGAACGACGCGGAGATCCTCGGGGGACAGGGGCTCCTCGCCCGGACGGAGGGCGTGTTCACGGAACCGGCGGGCGGCACCACCGTCGCGACCCTGAAACGGGCGCGCGAGGACGGCCGGATCGATCGCGACGAGCGCGTCGTGCTGCTCGTGACGGGAAACGGGCTGAAGGCGCCCGGTGTCTGGCGGGAGACGTTCCCGCCGCTGACGCCCGTCCCGCCGACGCCCGCGGCGGTCGATGCGTTCCTCGGAGGGATCGGCCATGGTTAGGCTCGTCCTCGCCTCTCCCATCGCCGTCGCGACGCAAGGCGAGCGGGAGATCGACCTGGAATTCGAGGGGACGCTCGCCCAGCTCTTCGAGATCGTCACGGGCAGGTACGGTCGGCAATTCCACCAACGGATATTCGACGGGGACGGTCGGCTCAAGCGGTTCGTGAACGTCTACGTGAACGGCGAGGATGCTCGGTACATCAAGGGTCTCGAGACGCCGATCCCACGCGACGCGACCGTCGACTTGCTCCCCGCCATCGCCGGCGGATGAGGCGGTCCATGGCGTCGGGCTGGGTGCACGCCCGCGCGCCGGCCACGATCGCGAACGTCGGTCCGGGGTTCGACGTGTTCAGCCTGGCGGTGCGGGGGCTGTCCGACGACGTCGCGATCCGGCCCGCGAACGAAGATTCGCTGGCGGTGACGGGTCTCGGCGCCGGATCGATCCCGACGGAATTCGCCCACAACACGGCGGGGATTGTGATCGAGGCCCTCCGCCAGCGCACCCATGTGAGGCAGCCTCTCGCGGTCCGCGTGCAGAAAGGAATCCCGCCCGGGCGGGGGCTCGGGAGCTCTGCGGCCTCGTGCGCCGCGGCGGCGCTGGCTTTCCTGAAGGCGTTCCCTCGTTCGAGGTCCCTCGGGGTCCAGGGCTTCATCCAGGCCGCCGTCGAGGGCGAAGCGTCCGTCGCGGGCCGCCACTACGACAACGTCGCCGGGGCGCTCCTCGGCGGGTTCGTCGCGATCGCCTCGACCGAGCCCCTCGTTCTGGCCCGCGAATCCGTGAGCCCGCGGATCGCCATCGCGATCGCGATCCCCGACGTCGTGCTCAAGACCGCGGACATGCGGCGGCTCCTCCCCGAGACCGTCCCGCTGCGGGATGCCGTCGGAAACATCGGGCGGGCCGCCACGTTGGCGTTAGCGCTCTCGCGGGGCGACGCGGCCCTCGCGGGTCGCTGCCTGGAGGACCGCCTCGTTGAGCCCGCCCGGTCCGCAGCGATCCCGGGCTTCGAAGATGCACGGGCGGCAGCCTTGGCGGCCGGCGCCGCGGGATTCGCGATGAGCGGATCCGGTTCGACGGTGTTCGCGCTGGCCTCCACCCGCGTCGCGGCGTGGACCGCGGCGGAAAGGATGTGCAAGGCGTTCGAATCTGGCGGGCATCGGGCCGACCCGCTCGCGACCACGGTGGACAATTCTACGCCGCTCGCCGCGGTCGCGCCGAAGGCCCTCTCGCGCTTCTCGATCGCTCCTCCCCCGAGGGACACGAGCCTGGGCCGGTAACGTGAGCGGTTCGCGCGGCGAGGATTCCCCCTCCCGCAACTGGCGACGTTCGTCGACGGGACTCGTTCGTCGGCTGACGACGAATTTCGACGATCGCCGTGCACGGTATCGGCAAATGTTAAATAGCCTCCGTCCGGTGCGCGCCGGACTCCGGGCGATGGCGGGGCCGATGAGCGGCCCACGGCCTTCGCCGCCGGGGGAACGCCCATGCGGGGATCGCGCGTCGCGCTGGAAATCCTGAAGGAGCACGGCGTCGAGGTCGTGTTCGGCCATCCGGGCGGGGCGGTCCTCCCGTTGTACGACGACCTGTACGACGCCGGCGTGCGGCACATCCTGACGCGCCATGAACAGAATGCGGCGCACATGGCCGACGGGTACGCTCGCGTCCTCCGGCGGCCGGGCGTCGCGATCGCGACCTCGGGTCCCGGCGCGACGAACCTCATCACGGGCATCGCGACCGCCTACATGGACTCCTCTCCGGTCCTCGCGATCACCGGCCAGGTCGCGACGACGGTCATGGGCAACGATGCGTTCCAGGAGGTCGACGCGTTCGGCATGATGATGCCCATCGTGAAGCACAACTGGCGGGTCGAGTCGGCGGACGACATCCCGCGGGTGTTCCGCGACGCGTTCTACCTCGCGACCCACGGCCGGACGGCCCCGGTGCACATCGACCTGCCGCTCGACGTGCAGCGCGCGGAGGTCGACGACGCGAAGGTCCAGGAGAAGTACACCCCGCGGAAGACCACAAGGCAGGATCTCTCGCGGCTCGTGGACGCGGTCCGGTTCCTCGAGGAGGCGGACGCGCCGGTCATCCTGGTCGGCGGCGGCGCCCGCTGGTCTCAGGCCGGCGCCGACATCCTGCGGCTCGCGGAGATGATACAGGCGCCCGTCGTCACGACGCTCATGGGGAAGGGCGCGGTGCCCGAGGACCACCCGCTCGTCCTCGGCCCCGTCGGGATGCACGGCAAGATGGTCGCCACATATGTGTTGAACAACTGCGACACGATCCTCGCTCTCGGCACCCGCTTCTCCGACCGGTCGACGGGCAAGCTGTCGGAATTCGGTAAGCAGCAGCGGATCGTCCATGTGGACATCGATCCGTCCGAGGTCGGGAAAAACGTGCCGCATGTCGTCGGCTTGGTCGGTGACGTCGGCGTGGCCGTCCACGCCTTGATCGCGGGACTCGAGAACCGCGCGCTCCGGAAGCGGACCGTCTGGATGGACCGGGTGCGCGGCCTCAAGCGGGAGTGCAACTGCGACTTC
Source organism: Thermoplasmata archaeon (assembly GCA_036395115.1). Classification (NCBI taxonomy): domain Archaea; kingdom Methanobacteriati; phylum Thermoplasmatota; class Thermoplasmata; species Thermoplasmata archaeon. The sequence continues at coordinate 65,979 of DASWDU010000049.1, forward strand.
AACCACAGCGGCTCCCCGATTCTGCCGCAGAAGATTATCTGGGAGCTCAACCGCACGCTCCCGGACGACGCGATCGTCACGACAGAGGTCGGACGACACCAGATGTGGGCGGAGCACTTCTTCGAGGTCCGTCGGAAGCGGATGTTCATCACCTCCGGGGGCCTCGGGACGATGGGCTTCGGCTTCCCCGCCGCGCTCGGCGCCAAGGTCGCGATGCCGGACCGCTTCGTCATGGACATCGCGGGCGACGGTTCGTTCCAGATGACGATGAAAGAGCTCGCGACCGCGCGGGAGAACCGCATCAACGTGGGCGTGATCCTCTTCAACGATCACTACCTCGGGATGGTCCAACAGTGGCAGCGCATGTTCTACGGGGAGCGATACTCGGCGGTGTACCTCGGGGAGTTACCCGACTTCACGAAGATCGCGGACGCCTATGGCTGCGGCTCCGTTCGCGTGGAACGGCAGGGGGAGCTTGCCGAGGCGATCTTGCGTTCGCAAGCCGCAGAGACGCCGTTCCTGATCGACGTAGCGATCGACGCGGACGAGGACATGCTCCCGATCATGCCGCCCGGCACGTCGGCGAAGGAGGTCATCCTCGGGCCTCGATGCATCTGGAAGGGAGGTGCGACGGTTGCAGATCCTGTCCCTGCTCGTCCATGACGACTGGGGCGTCATGCAGCGCATCGCCGGCGTCTTCACGCGGAAGCGGATCTCGCTCGACACGATCTTGGCGGGCAAGTGCGAGCGGCCCGGATGTGCGCGCGTCCTGCTGGCGTCAGAGCACCCGCAGCTCCGTCGGATGGTCGAGCACCTGCGGCGCGTGCACGACGTGATCGAGGTCGAGTACATCGAGGACAATGCGGACGCGTTCGCGCTCGTCCGCTCGACGGTCCGTCGCACCGCGATCGCGGGGAAGGCGGGCGAGGTGGAGGCGGCGCTGGCCCACGTGGACGGCGCTGCGTACGTCAAGGCGTACGGGGCTCTCTGAAGGTGAGGACATGGCGAACCTATACTACGAGAAGGATGCGGACGTCCACACGCTGGACGGCCGCGCGGTGGCGGTGGTCGGCTACGGGATCCAGGGGCGGGCGCAGGCGCTGAACCTGCACGACAGCGGGGCCGATGTCGTGGTCGGCGTCCGGCCCGACGGAGACTCGTGGACCATGGCGAAGAAAGACGGACTCGAAGTCCTCCCGATTGCCGACGCCGTCGCGGCGTCCGACGTCGTCATGATGCTCATCCCCGACGAAGTCCAACCCGAGGTGTACGCGAAGGACATCGCGCCGGCGCTACGGAAGGATGCGGCGCTCGACTTCGCGCACGGGTTCAACATCCGCTACGGCACGATCGTGCCGCCGAAACACGTCGACGTCATCATGGTCGCGCCGAAAGCGCCGGGCGCGGCCGTCCGCGAGAACTTCGTGCGCGGATTCGGCGTGCCCGCGTTGATGGCGATCCACCAGGACGCCACGGGGGACGCGCGAAAGATCGCGCTCGCGATTGCGAAGGGCCTTGGCTCGACGAAGGTCGGCGTGATCGAGACGACCTTCACGGAGGAGACGGAGACCGACTTGTTCGGGGAGCAGGTCGACCTCTGTGGCGGCGTGTCGGAACTCATCAAGACGTCGTTCGATGTCCTCGTGGACGCGGGCTACCAGCCCGAGCTCGCCTACTTCGAGGTCCTGCACGAGCTCAAGATGATCGTCGACTTGATCCAGGCGGGCGGGATCGAGCATATGTGGGCCGGCGTGTCGAACACGGCGGAGTTCGGAGGGCGTACGCGCGGCCCGAGGGTGATCGACCCGCACGTCCGCAAGAACATGCAAGGCCTCCTCAAGGACGTCAAGTCGGGCGCGTTCGCGAGGGATTGGATCGACGAGTACCGGAAGGGAATGCCGACCCTCACGAAGGCGCGCAAGGAGGCGCCGGACTCGACGCTCGAACGGGTCGGCCGCGACGTGCGCCGCATGTTCCGCTGATGTCGGCGTGCCCGTCGATATCCATATCCGCCGATGGACCATCGCGAGGACGGGGGATCGAGCGTGGTCGATCCGAAGCGACTGAAGCATCGCAGCTGGGAGGTCACGGAGGGTCCGGAGCGGGCGCCGGCGCGCGCGATGATGCGGGGCATGGGCCTCACCGATGCGGATCTCGCGCGGCCCCTCGTCGGCGTCTCGAACACGTGGAACGAGGCGACCCCGTGCCAGCTGAATCTCGACCGGGTCGCACGGCGCGTGAAGGCCGGCGTCCGCGAGGCCGGCGGAACGCCGCGCGAGTTCATGACGATCACGGTGTCGGATGGGATCGCGATGGGCCACGAGGGCATGCGAGCGTCCCTCGTGAGTCGCGAGGTCATCGCGGACTCGATCGAGCTGATGATGCACGCGCACCGCTACGACGCCCTCGTCGCGTGCGCCGCATGCGACAAATCGATCCCCGGTTCGATCATGGCGATGGCCCGGCTGAACGTGCCGTCGATCTTCACATACGGCGGCCCGATGCTCCCGGGGAAATTCGAGGGCCGCGACGTCACGATCCAAGACGTCTTTGAGGCGGTCGGCGCCTTTGCCGCCGGGACGATGTCCGCCGCTCAGCTGGCCGAACTCGAACGGACGGCGTGTCCGGGTGCGGGCACGTGCGCGGGGCTCTTCACCGCGAACACGATGGCGTCGTGCGCGGAGGCGCTCGGCGTCGCATTGTCCGGGGATGCGGCGATCCCCCAGGTGGATCCGGAACGGGAGGCGCACTCCGAGGAAGTCGGCCACGCTGTCATGAAGACGTTGGAACTGGGCATCAAGCCGCGGGACTGCCTGACGTATGAGGCGTTCGAAAACGCGATCACGCTCGACGCCGCGATGGGGGGATCGACGAACGCGGTCCTGCATCTACTCGCGATCGCCCACGAGGCCCACGTGTCCCTCGAACTCGATGCGTTCGACCGCATCGCCCGGAAAACGCCGCACCTCGTCAGCATGAAGCCCGGGGGTGCATACGTGATGGCGGACCTCCACCGGGCCGGGGGGGTTCCCGGCGTGTTGCGACGCCTCCTCGAGGGAGGTCGCCTGCATCCCGACGCGCTCACGGTGACCGGGGCGACGATGGCGCAGCGGTTGCGCAGCGCTCCCATGGAGATCCCGGGCGACATCGTGCGACCTATCGTGGATCCGATCAGCTCGACCGGGACGATCGCGATTCTTCGCGGCAATCTCGCAACCGAGGGGGCCGTCGTCAAGACCGCGATGGTCCGGCGCCTGTCGCATCGGGGTCCGGCGAGAGTGTTCGACGGCGAGCAAGCCGCGTTTGAGGCCGCGCAGCAGCGGGCGATTCAGCCCGGGGATGTCGTCGTAATCCGGTACGAAGGGCCGAAGGGCGGGCCCGGGATGCGGGAGATGCTCGCGATCACCGCGGCCCTCGTCGGTCAGGGACTCGGCGACGAGGTGGCCCTCGTCACGGACGGCCGTTTCTCCGGGGCGACGCGCGGCTTGATGGTGGGCCACGTCTCACCCGAAGCCTGGGATGGCGGATTGCTCGCCGGGGTGCGCGACGGAGATTCGATCGAAGTCGACGTCCCGAAGCGAACGTTGCGCCTGGACCTAGTGGACGACGAGGCCCGGCGGAGGCTCACGGGATGGACGCGCCCGGCACCTCGATACGTCTCGGGAGCCCTTGCGAAGTATGCGAGGCTCGTCGGATCGGCATCGCAAGGCGCCCTGTGCGGGTAGCCGCATCAGCCCGGAAACAAACCTGTTGAAGTTTCTTACCTCGCGGACCACCGCTAGCCGTGCGCCCGTGCCGTCTCCTCGGCGAGCTCCGCGGCGCGCCTCGACGCGGCGACGATGCCGTCGCTGATCGCCTGCGGAACCCCTCGACTTTCCATGACGGACCACCCGGCCATCGTCGTCCCGTTCGGGGTCGCGACCATCTCGTAGAGCTTCATCGGCTCGAGGCCGTCGATCAACAGGAGTTCCGCAGTCCCTTTCATCGTCTGCAGCGCGAGCTTCGTCGCGACGTCCCGAGGCAATCCGGACCGGACGCCGCCGTCGATCATGGAATGGGCGAGGGCCGCGATGAAGCCCGGTCCGCTCCCGCTGAGCCCCGTGACCGCATCGAGCATCGGCTCGTCCACGATCGTCACGCGGCCGAGGGACCCGAACATCTCCTCGACGACGAGCGCGTCGCGATCCGTCGCGGTCTTGCCGAGCGCGAAGGCCGAGGCGCCTTCGCCGACGGCGCACGCCAGATTCGGCATGATCCGGACGACGCGGCCCCGGCCCTTCAGGACTCGCTCGACGAACGCCGTGCGGACGCCCGCCGCGAGCGTGACGACGAGGCCGTCCTCCTTCACATGGCCGGCGATCGAGTCGACGAGCGCCGGCATGTCCTTCGGCTTCGCCGCAAGGACGAGGACATCGGATCGACCGGCGAGCGCCGACGTCGTTTCGACGTAGCCAACGCCGTACTTCCCCGCGATCTCCTTCGCGCGAGGCGGGATGGCGTCGCTCACCAGGACCCGCGACGGCGGCACGACGCGGCCCGTGACGAGGCCTCGGACGAGCGCTTCGCCCATCTTGCCCACGCCTGCGATCCCGATCACTCGGTCTCCGTCCGTCGTGTGCTGACCCCCTGGATGATCCCGTCTTCGTACGTCCTCAGGAGATATAATCTCTGCAGCAGGGGCACGACGGGCCCGAGGCACCCGCCAGGCGCGCGTTCAGCGTCCCCACGACGGGAGCACCTTCGATGGTCGTACCATAAACGCCTTATCCGGAAATCGTCCCCGTGTAGGTAGAGGTGACGGATCTGGTATCCATTGGGGTCGCCGCTGCGATCGGAGCCGCCGTCGGGGCCGCGGCCCTCGGGGCCGCGTCCGCGGCGACGCACGGGGACATCCCCGGGCTCGCGATCGCGCTCCAGCACATTCCGCCGATGACACACGGCTACGAGGTCGTGACGGCCGTGAAGAACGCGCTGGCGGGTGGAGCCGCGGGTGGCGGGATCGGTGCGGCCGTAGCCGCCGTCGCCAAGGGCGGGCACGGCGCGGCCGGTGCCTCTCCGTAGCCGCGGACCGCCACTTCTTCTCTTTTTTTCTCCCGCCCATCTGAAACGTTATTAACCGTGAGGTTTCATCCGCGCCGTCCGTGACGAACGTCGAGGTGCCCCACGGCGACCTGATCGACTTGCTCGGGAAGCAACTCAGCCTCGAGGAGTGCGTCGACCGCATCACGTTCATGGGCGCGGGGCCCGAGGGCGTCGAGGGCGACGTGATGACCTTCGACATCTTCCCGAACCGGCCCGACCTGTACTCCGTCGAAGGGATCGCGCGCGCCCTCCGCGGATACCTCGGGATCGAACCGGGCTTGCCGGCGTACTCCCTCGCTTCGTCCGAAATCGATTTCGTCGTGGACCCGAGCGTCGCGGATGTCCGGCCGTATGCGGTCGGCGGCATCGTGCGAGGGCTCGAGATGGACGACGCGCTCCTCCGCTCCCTCGTCGACCTCCAGGAGAAGCTCCATCTGACGGTCGGGCGCCGCCGCAAGAAGGTCGCGATCGGGATCCACGACGTCGACCGGGTGACGCCGCCGTTCGCCTACCGGGCCGTCGCCCCGGAGAGCGTGCGCTTCACCCCGCTCGGGCTCGCCGAGGAGATGGACCTCGCCGACATCCTGACGAGGCATGAGAAGGGCCGCGAATACGCGCATCTCGTCTCCTCGAAGCCGCGGTTCCCGCTCATCACGGACGCGCACGGCGAGGTCCTGAGCTTCCCGCCGGTGATCAACGGCATCCGGACGCAGCTCACGTCGGAGACGCGGAACCTGTTCATCGACGTCACCGGCACGGACCTCGACGCGGCCCAAGGCTGCCTCACGATCGTCGCGACGTCCCTCGCGGAACGAGGCGGTCGGATCGAGACCGTCCGCACGCGGTACGCCGACCGAACGATCGAGACGCCGAACCTGTCGCCGACCGACCATGCGGTCCACCTCGATCGGGCGAACGCCCTCCTCGGTCTGCCCCTCCGGCCGGAGCAGGCGGCGGACCTGCTGGCCCGCATGCGCCACGACGCACGGCCGGACGGCGAGACGATCCGGGTGCGGTCGCCGGCGTACCGTCTCGACCTCCTGCACGAAGACGACCTCACGGAGGACCTCGCGATTGCGTGGGGCTACGACCGGTACCCGCGCGGCCTGCCGCGGCGACAGACGATCGGGGTGTCGCTCGTGTCGAACGATCTATCGGAGGCGCTCCGCGAACTGCTGATCGGGTACGGCTACCAGGAAGTGATGTCCCTGACCGTGGCCTCTGCGCGAGACTCGTTCACGACCCCGCTCCGAGCGATCATTGCGAATCCGTTCTCCGAGGATTTCACGACGCTGCGCTCGTCGCTCCTCCCCGCGCTGCTGAACATCTTCCGCTTGAACAAGCACCGGGAACTCCCGCAGCGGATCTTCGAGATCGCGGACGTCGTCCTCGAGGCGCGCAATGTGCGGCGTTTCGCGGCCGCCGCGATGCACCACAAAGCCTCCTTCACGGAAGCGAAGTCGCTCGTGCTCAGCTTGATGCGCGACGTGGGCCGCGAGGCCGACGTGGAGGCGGTGGAGGACGACAACTTCATCCCCGGACGAGCGGCCGTCGTGCGGTCGGAGGGACGCGATCTCGGTCGATTCGGCGAGATCCATCCGCGGATCCTCGACGCGTACGCACTCGTGCAACCGGTCATCGCGATGGAACTCGATGCGGAGCCATTGCTTCCCTCCCGATGATCGGACGGGAGAAGGTATTTCTTGCTTCGGACGATGCGATGCCGCTGAGGTAGCGAAGCCCGGTCGAACGCGCCAGACTTGAGATCTGGTGGGCCGCAAGGCCCTCGGGAGTTCGAATCTCCCCCTCAGCGTCCTTCCCGAGCACCGAATCCAAGCAATGACCAGTTCTGTACGAGATATCTTGAGTCGGAACACCGCTCGCATGAGACGAATCGGGCGTGATTAGGAATGAATCGCCGGGCATTCGATGATGCGGCATGACTCCAAGGATCCTCATGGCCCTCGGATAAGAGTGCCTGGGTCCGCAATTAAGGTCTACGCAACGGATCGCGCGCTCGTTTCCGTCGGGACCTTCGCGCGAGCTACGGACCGCAGCCGGTTTCCCGTGGACAACAGCCAGAGCGAGATGACGGGAATGGCGGCCCGCTGGCTGATTCCCGGCCATCCCGCGTTGGCGAACACGGGGAAGAGTGCCAGGATGATGACGGCCGCGAATCCAAGCGCCAAGGACGCGCGGTAATTCGACCTCCATGCCGGGTTCGTGCGGAAACCCCTGAATTGACAAAGATGGCAGCGAAGAACGCGACGAACGAAATCGAACCGACCACAAGGTGAATCGCGCCCGTGGTCGTTGAAGGACTTCCTTCGAGGTCCGGCGGGAAGATGCCAGTCAGAAACCCACCGACGGCAGCGACCCCCAGTAGAACGGATCCGGCGCTCTTCGCTCGTGACGGGCCCATTCCATCCCGGATTCCGAGGGCCAACGCAAAGGACACCAGCCCGAGGGCGAACCAAGCCGCCGTCATGAGGTATCCGTACGGTCCGACGGCGTAGTCACTCAAGAGGCGCGTTGTAGGATTGTAATCCGGGCGGAGGAAGTGCAAGGCGGTGACGGCGAGGACGAAGAACACCGTCCCGACGATGCTTACCCAAGCAAGGCCTTCGAGTCGCCTCGCCAACCGCTCCCCGATGAGCATATGGCCCCCCGAACTCGACATCGATCCGTCCCCCGTTTGTCAGCGGTTCCTGACGCCGCGACATGAGCGGTACGGCCGACAAACCTTTTGCCAATCCGAGACCGGCTCGGGAGGCTGCCGCACAGGTCTCGGGATGGAAATCTCGCCCTTCAGGCCCGTCAATGCCATTCTGAACCCAAATGGAGCTTGAGTCCCCGCTTGTAGAGGACGAGTGGCCAACCGATTGTCTTAGATGCCCGTCCTTTTCGATTCGGCTCGATAGGACGAATCTCCGAGGCGGCGCTCGACCGGTGCGGGAGCAACAATCTCTGAAGCCACAGATGGGGAAAGACATCACCGGGTTACAGAAGGTTCCGGCAGATGCCACAACGGAGCCTCGAGGGCACGAGCTTGGGTGCGATCGAATGTCACGATCCGCAATTCTAGCACGTGGTCTCACATGCTCTCGCTCGGGCAGACGATGCGACGCCAGCAGCCCTTGTCGGTTTAGCGGTTCGGGATCTGCACGACCTGAATCACGAAGTTGACGCCGGGCGCGCTGAACCCGAAGATTTGCGCGAGGTCGTAGTGGCCCGCGACCGCGGGGAAGCCGGTGTCAAAGGGATCCGCCGGCGTTACCGGGTCTCCCGTATTCGGGTTCGTGAGCGGGATCGTCACGGGAGGCCCTCCCGTGTGCCCCGTGAAGGTCATCGTTCCGCCCGTCACGAAGAAGTCGGGCATCCCGGTGAACCCATCGGCAATGAACCAGCCCTCAATCTCGATCTGGAATGCGTCAGCGCCCCCACCGCCGAACGGACCGACCAAATGGCCGCAACCGGCCAACGTCGCGTCGCCGGTATTGTCGTTGTCGAATTCGACCCAACCCCAGAATCCCCCGAGCTGGTCACACAGACTTGGATTGTTGCAATTCTGTGATACCCCGAGCTGCCACACGGCCGTGTTGCCGTATGCCCGCGCTGGCGTGGCAATCACGATCAGCGCCATCGGAATCAGCAATGACGCTACGGCCCACACAATCAGCCTTCCACGTTTCATCTCCTCGACCAACCTGGACGGAACGCCCGTCCCCGTCCCCGTCCCGCGGGGTATGGCCTTGCCGACCATTATGATTTCGGTTAGCCCAAGAGAAGACGGTGACTGCAATTCGCGAACGCAGATCAGTCTTCTAAAGAACGATAACGTCGTGGACCCGAATCAGCATTCGGTGGTCCGGTAGTCCGCTACATCCCCCTCAGCGTCCTTCCCGAGTGTTGATTGACCTAGTGAAGGGAATTCTTCCACGCCGTTGGGACGCGGGCTGGGTATACGACTTCCTTCGCCCCGAGAAACCCCGCGAACGCCTCGATCGTCTTGCCGATTTTCGAGGAGACATCCTTGTCGCCGGGAGCGCCGCGCTCCGCGTGGACCGACTTGACCAAGAGCTTCTCGTTCTGCTTGTCCAGGAGCAGATCAACTCTGCCGATGAGCCGGTCCCCCCACAGGATCGGGTGCACGAAGGTCCCGAATTTCCTTTTGTTCGGCGGAAGGAAGTTTTCGTGGATGTAGTGGAAGCCAAACAGTCGATCCGTCCGGCCCGTGCTGTTGATGAGAGTGTCGAAAGGAGCCAACAGGGTCATCCTCGGCTGCCACCCGTCCGAACGCATCGATTCGAGGAGTGGGACGTCTTGATCATGGACGTATCTCTCATCTCTGCCACCGAGGTCGGCGACGTGAACCCGGTGGATGACAGATGCTTCTTGCAGCTGCGCGAGGGTCTTCTTCAAGTTCAGGTATCGGCCGCGTGGAAAGTACAGGTGGATCTCGCGGGGTGTCGCGGTCCCGAGGGCACGGATGGCCCTTTGGGCCGCCTCACGCTCGAATTCTTCCTCGGTCAGGGCTTGCCGCTTCACCTGAGGCGGCAGGAATTCTTCGGAGAGGCCCCAGATGTTCTGGTATCCCCGGTGGCCGACGATCATCACATCTCCGCTCATCAGGAGATGGAAGAGCATGGCCGAGACGTCGCTTCCGGAAGACCATCCGTTGGTACTTCTCTTCGTCCGGACGTAGTCCCTGAATTCGCTGAGTTCAAGCGGTCCCCTCTTGAGGTCACTCAATATTCGCCTCCGCAGTTCGACGTGCGCGGCCAAGAAAGCCCGCGCTCTCTTCTTCTGTCCTCCCCAAGAATCGGAGAGGGACTCCGGATACCTTTTCATCATCGAAGCGTAGATTGGATAGTCCTCCGTGAGCACGATGGATGCGATAGGAGTCCAGTGCAAGAAGAGCTCCTTCGTCTCCCACAGCAATCCATCGAGGTCCGACAGCCGGAAATTCCCGATGCGGCTCCAAAAGGAGATGACATGGGACGGTGCGACGGCGTCGATGGGGTCCCACTGAACGTAGCAAAGGTCGCGCACCACGGACAGGATGTGCTCCCTCGTCGGTCTTTGCGGCACGTTGCCCGCGAGGTGCTGCTTCATGACCGCCAGACGCCTCGCCGATTCCAAGGATGTCTCGATGGCCTTTTCGCTCAACGAGGCCTGGCCAGCCTGTGTCGCGGCTATTAAGCTTGCTGCACCGCCAGTGTCAGTCGCCGCGGAACGGCAATCGTGAAGTAGGTCCGGTCAGTAGCCTGTCTCCAACCAACCGACGGCAGCGCTCCGGACCGGCGAGGGCTAAGTCTCGCATCCGATCCCATCCGCGTCGCCGTCGAAGTGATGGGGGTCTGGAGGCAGCACCCGGAAGTTCCGGTAGGGGATGTCCGCACAATCCAGATCGGGCGGCGGGGGAGGGATGCACAGGTCCGGGTACGACGGATCGCACGTCCCAGAAGGAGGAGAGGCGCATCCCGTCCACTCGGCGCCGCCGAACTCACTCGCGGCACAATACAGGTAGTAGGGAAGCGCGTGGCCCGATGCGATCATCGCGGCGTTCGCGTTTGTGCCGCCGCAGGAGACGACCGCGAGAATTCGTCCGTAGCGGTCGCCGCCGATCTGGAAATCGTCTTCATCGACGAGGGCGCGGGTTCCGAGGCATAGGGCGTCGAGGTAGTCTCGAGCTTCGGGGCCGCCTGACTCGTTCAGTTCCGGCGCGTCGACGAGTACGAGCCGGATTCGGAGACCGCCTTCCACGTCGAGGGTGTCTCCATCGATGACTCGCGTCACGTTGCGCTCGACGCAGAGTCCGGCCGTCCTCGGGCACGGCGAGGCCTCGGGCGGTGGAGGAGGCGGAGCGGTTGGTGGCTCGTTGACGGCCGATGAAGGCGAAGTCGGCATGTGAGTCGCCGCGAACGCGGCGGCGATCACGGCGGCCCCGATTGCAATCGAGACGAGGACCGAGTACCGACGGCGGCGAGACACCGGTCGGAGGATGGACCAAAGGCTACTTGAAGCCTCTTTGAATCCGGCGGTCGCCTCATTCGGAACGCGGTTGGCAGACCGGGGGTCATGGCGAAGGCGGTGCGGATGGCGGTGTCGACCCTCGACGTTTCAGCCGAAAGGCAAGGAAGGCGAGAAATGCCGCCGCAGCGAATACGATCACCACGGCCGCAATCCCTCCGGGACCGTACGGCCCCGATGGACTGAAGAACGAGGTGTCAACCCGGAACGAGACCGGAGCGGAAGTTGCGGAGTTCCCCGCCCGGTCGAAGACCGTCAGCGTCACGGTGTGGGTTCCGTCCGCCAGGCCCGTAACCACGTAGGAGGTCGCGGTGCCGCTGAGGCTCCGGGCCGGTCCGCCATCCACGCGGATCTCGACCCGGTCCACGCCGGAGGTCGCATCTTCCGTTGAAAACATCACCGTGACTTGGGAAGACGTGATCACGCTCCCCGAGAGGGGCAGGTCGACCTTGAGGCCCGGCCCTGTCGTGTCCACCGTCACGTTAACGGTCGCAACCCCCGTGTTGCCCGCTTGGTCGACGGCGGTCACGTGGATCGCGTGGCTGCCGTCGGAGACTCCGGTGATATTGTAGCGAGTGGCCGTCCCCGGCAAACTGACGGGAGATCCGCTATCGAGGCCGACCTGAATCTCCGTGAGTCCCGCGCCGGCATCCGAGACAACCCAAGTGACCGCGACCCTGGCGGACGCGATGAAGGCGCCCTCCAGGGGCGCGGTGATTTGGAGCGAGGGCGGGTTTGCTCCCGCGCTGTTTCCAGAGGATGCGAGCAACACTGCAACGCCGACAAGGAGTGAGAACCACAACGCACGAGCATCGAGTCCTCGATCCGTAACGGGCATCGGATTCCGGTCGGCGGCAAGTAGTAAGGAGGCAGATAAATCCGTCGGCCGAGTCCGGGAAGGTTTCACCGCGCTTCGGTGTTCATGAAGAGCGTCGTCGCGGACTCGACCCCTACACAGAGGGCGTGCCGCCCTCGCTATTCTGTGTTCGTCCGAACGGCGCTCCCGCCGGAATCCGAAGGAAAGATCTCGACCGTCTTGATGTTCACCATTTCCAGGAGGCCGTAGCGGCTCAGCTCCCGTCCGATGCCGCTATGCTTCACGCCCCCGAACGGCATCCGCGGGTCCGACTTCACGGTGCCGTTCACGAAGACCATCCCCGACTCGATCCGGCTGGCGAGTTCGTCGGCCCGGGCGAGGTTGCGCGTCCAGACGCTCGCGCCGAGGCCGAACTCGGAGTCGTTCGCCTCGCGGATCGCGGCGTCGAGGTCCGGCACGACCACGACGGGCGCGACGGGACCGAACGTCTCCTCCCGCAAGACGCGCATTTCATCGGTGACGTCCGTCAGGAGCGTCGGCTCGAAATACCATCCGTCTCGCGCTATCCGCTTTCCGCCGACCTCGATCGTTGCGCCCTTCCGGACCGCATCCCGGACCTGGGCTTCGATTTCGTCCCGCTGCGTCCGGCTGGACAGCGGCCCGACATCCGTCGAAGGATCGAGCGGATCCCCTACCCGAAGCTTCCGCATGTTCTCCGCGAACTTCGCGACGAACTCCTCTGCGACGGAATCAACGACGAAGAAGCGCTTCGCGGCGATGCAGGACTGCCCGGTATTGATGAAGCGCCCCGCGACCGCGCCCTTCGCGGCGGCGTCGAGGTCCGCGTCTTCCGCGACGATGAACGGGTCCGAGCCGCCGAGCTCGAGGATCGCCTTCTTGAGGTCGTTCGCGGCCTCGCGGGCGACGGCGACTCCCGTGCCGACGGAACCGGTCAGGCTGACGACGGATACGGGCGAGCGGATCAAGGCGGTCGCGGTCGTCCGGTCTCCCACGACGATTTGGAAGACGCCGTCCGGCAGGCCGGCCTCTCGAAACGCCGCCTCGAGGTTCAGCCCGGACTGCGGGGACGCACTGGCGGGCTTGACGACCGTCGTGTTGCCGGCGATCAGGGCGGGGACCGCGAAGCGGACGATCTGCCACATCGGAAAGTTCCATGGCATGATCGAACCGAGCACGCCCCGCGGGTGGAACGCGATGTACGATCGCGCGGCCTCCGTCTTCACGGTCTCCGGCCGCAGGAACGCGGGACCGTTCTGCGCGAAGTAGTCGGCGGCCCACGCGCACTTGTCGACCTCCGCGATTGCGTCGCGGATGATCTTCCCCATCTCGAGGGTCATCGTCCGCGCGTACTCGTCCTTGTGCTTCCGCAGGATTTCCGCGAGGTGCGACAGGTAGGCGCCGCGTTCTTCCGGGGCGAGTCGGGACCATGATTGGAACGAATCGCGCGCCTTCTTCACCTTCGCGAGGACCTCCGCCGGCGTCGCGATCGCGTGCGTGGCGAGCGGCTTGCCCGTGGCGGGGTTGATCACTTGGAAGGTCCGGCGCTTTGCGGGCGCGCGGCCGCGGGTTCCTCGTTTTGACGCGGGCATTGGCGGATCCTCGGGTCACCCTACGGCTGCGCCGCAAAATAGCCTTTGTGGACGGCGCCACGACGATGGCGGTTGATGCGAGGCCGTCTCCCGAAGGAAGTTTAATAACGAATCTTGCAATGAAAGCGGCGCGTGCGTGGGTGGCCCAGCTTGGTCAAAGGCGCAGCGTTGAGGTCGCTGTCCCGAAGGGGTTCGCAGGTTCAAATCCTGCCCCACGCATCTTTCAGCTGACTCGGAACCGAGATGCTCTCGGAGCTCCCTCCGCCGCGGAGCCGCACCCCGCGCCATCGAGTTTCGTTCACAGGGCCGCGACGTCGAGGCGGTGAACGAGTCCGCCCGCGACCTGGAATCGCCAGACGGTCTGCATGTCCCACTGATCCGAGTGGAATCTGCCGAACACGTCCAAACCATCGCGCCCTTCCCGCTCGGGATCGAGGCGGCCACGGGACCGGAACAGTTCCCGATCCGCCCATGAACGCAGGTGCTGCGACTCGCCGTCGTCGGTCAGCGTCGCCGAGGTCGCGAAGGCCGCGAAGAATGCGTTGCGGTCGCTGTCTCGGATGGCTACGACCACTGCCCGCACCACGGGATTCGTCAGTTCCTCCGCCCTCATCTGCTTCCCCTGGCCCCCGGGGCCCTCACCCGACGAGCCAGCCTCGCGCGTCCGCCATGAGGATCGCGAGCGTCACGACGGTGGACTCGAACTCGCCGGAGCGCGCGCGGGCGAGCGCCTGCGTGACGCTCATCCGCTCGACCGCGACAATCTCGTCGGGATCCGGACGGCGGTCCGTCGGACGGCAGTCTTTCGCGAAGAAGATGTGCAACGTCCCTTCGAGGTAGGCGGTCAGGTTGTTCCCCGCGTACATTTCGAGGAAGCGTTTCGCCTCGAAGCCCGTCTCCTCGAGGAGTTCGCGCCGGGCGCACGCCTCCGGGCTCTCGCCGTCTTTCGCGCTGCCGCCAGGCAGCGAGAACGCGATCCGCCCGAGGCCGTGACGGTACTCGCGCGTGAGGATGATCTGGTGATTCGCGACGGGCAACACGGCGGCGGAGGTGCCGAAGTGAAGCCGCACCCACCGCTTCCGGTTCCCGCTCGGCAACTCGACTTCGTCTTCGGAGATCGGCGGCCATGCGTCCCGCAGACGTTTCGTGCCGACGACCCGCGGCGCGGCCCCCAATCCGGTCCCTCGGGCGGGACTAGGCGCGTCGGATACTTAGTCGCGTCGATGATCCGCCGCCCTCGGGTCCAATGAGCACAACTCTTAATACGAGCGACCCGGGTACGCGCGCAGCAATGCCCCTCAAGTTCTGGAAGAAGGAGAAACCCGAAAAGGGGAAGGACGAAGAGGAAGCGGAGGAGGAGAAACCGACAGAGGCGCCGAAAGCGAAGGTCGCGCCGCCGGAACAGAAAGCCCCGAAACCAGAACCCGAGGCAAAGCCGGCAAAGCCGGCGAAGCCGGCCGAACCGCTAGCGGCGAAGCCGCCCGACCTCGCCGCCGTCACCGGGGAGGTGCACGCCGCGCTCGTCGAATTCGGCCTGACCGTCCCCGCGACGAAGGCGGTCTTCGAAAAACGGATCGGCATGTATCCGGGCGGCGCGGCGGCGTTCCTTGCGGACTACCGTTCCGCGCCGTACCGCGCCGTCACGCGGATCCTGGCGGACTGGCTCGGGTTCCGCGTGCCGGAGGAGTTCGAGCCGGCGGCGCTGCTCGGGGAGGTGAATCCCCGGCTGAGTTCGTTCAAGCTGACGGCCGAGATGAAGGACATCACCTGGCTGGATAGGGAGCTCGGCCTCCGAAAGGGGAAGCTCGTCCTCGGCGACCAAGAGCGCGTCGTGCGGTTCAAGAACCCGAGGGACTTCGTGAAAGGCGTGAATGACCTGATCGCGCCGAAGCGGATCGCGTTCCTCGAACTCGAAACGTGGGCAGACGACTACGCCTTCCTGATCGTCCGCGAGCCGCGCTGGGCGAAACTGGCGGCAACGGAACTCGTCGTCGTCAAGGCGGACCAGACCTCGCGGGGCGGCGAATGCGGGGAGTGCGGCGCGCCGGTCGGGAAGTACTGGAGCGACTGCCTGAAATGCGGGGCCGTTTTCGGCTAGGATTTCTTCTCGGCCTTCTTCGGCTCTTCTTTCGTATCCGTCGTCTCGATCTTCAGGGCGTCCGGACCGCCGGGCTGCGAGCGGAGGATCGGCATCGGGTCGTACATCTTCTCGGGCCACTCCCGCCGCTCGACGCGCATCCCGCAATGCGGGCAGTTCTTCGCGTCGAGGTGTTCCTCGTTCCGGGTGAAAAGGACCTTGCCATCGCAGTATGGACAGTGGAGCGTGCGGGGCTTCCGCATGATCCGCTTCGCGAAGACGGAGATCCGGCCGTCGCGGAGCTCGGGGGGCATCATCCGCGTACCAAGACGCACCTCGATATCAACGTTCCGACGCCCGGCGCCCTCGGGCCGATGTGCCGTGCGCGGCCGGAGCGATGGGGGCGCAACATCCAAGTGGAACCGTCGCATCCTTCGATCCGCATGCAGGACCTGCCTCTCCAGACCCTCCACGACGTCGCGGGGGCGATCCTTCGGCCGGAGGGCGAGTGGAACGTCCCCTCCGGGTACGTGAGCCTGGACGAGGAGGTGCGTGCCGTCCGGACCCGCGCCGGCGTGATCGACGTGAGCGACCGCGCGAAGATCGAGCTCACCGGCTCCGAGCGCGTGCTGTTCCTGGACGGGCTCGTGACCGCGGACATCAAGGTCCTCACGCCCGGTGCCTCCGCGTACGCGCTCCTGCTGAACGAGAAGAGCCGCGTCCTGGGCGACGTCCGCGTGTACGCGTTCCCGGAGTCCCTGGTCCTCGATATCGAGGCGGCGCAGAAGCCTACGATCCTCGGGATCCTCGAGAAGGCCCGCGTGAGCGACGACGTCGAGTTCCGCGACCTCGGGCCGACGGGACACCTCGTCGTCCACGGCCCCCGCGCGGACGACGTGGTCGTACGCGCGCTCGGGGCGGATGTTCGCGCCCTTTCCCTCGATATCTACGCGAGCGTGCGGGTCGACAAGCGACACGTCGGGCACGTCGCGCGGATCCGGCCGACGGGAGAGCGGGGCTTCGCGATCTGGTCGCCCGGCGCGACCCTCGCGGATGCATGGGCGGCGCTCGTCCGTCGCGGCGCGACGCCGATCGGCCGCGAGGCGTACGAGGTCCTGCGGATCGAGGCGGGCGTGCCGCGGTTCGGCGCCGACATGTCGGGGGAGACGCTCGCCCTCGAGGTCGCCCCGGAATCGGCACTGAGCTTCACGAAAGGCTGCTACGTCGGGCAGGAGACCGTCGCCCGCAGCACGTACGTCGGCCAGGTCCGCCGCAAGTTGCTCGGCCTCCGAATCGATGCGGACACGCCGCCGGTCCGCGGTGATCCCGTCTTGAGGGGGGACCAGACGGTCGGCGGGGTGACGAGCGCCGCGTGGTCCCCGACCCTCGGGTGGGGGGTCGCCCTCGCGCTCGTGCGGGTCGATGCGGTGTCGCCGACGGAGACGCTGTTCGTCGACCGCGGCGGCTGGTCGCTCCGCGCGAAACTCCATCCGCTGCCGTTCGTCCGTCCGGGCGCGTGAGCCGGACGTATGGGGCGGCCTCTTCGGATCGTCGACATGCCTTGCCGCAATTGATGCGTTGACGCGCGGAGATGAGGATGCGACTGGAATGTCTGGTCGAAGACGCGTCGTCCGGCCGGACCGACCGCACGTTTCCGTTATCCTTATCTTCTGTCATTGCAATGCCCGGCGCACCTGGGGCCGGCGGATTTTGCGTTCGCGCAATTCGCCGGGAGGGAGTCCGTACCGTTGACGGGGAAGGGGTTTACGTGAGTTCTCAGTCGCCTACAGAAGCGAATTCCGTGTCTCGCCGCATGTGGAGTCGCATCGTCGCAATCTCGTTGGTGCTCGTGATGGTCTTCTCGGCGTTCCTAATCCTGGGGACGCCGGCGACGGCCGCACGGCCGTCGATCATGCCGCGTGCGCTTCCGGACTATATGAAGTACGTCACGATCAATAATTTCCAATTCGATCCGCTCGCACAGACCCCGTCGATTCCCGCATCCCTTCGGTACGACACGGTCCCCCGGGACCAACAGTTCTACTACATCGTTCAATTCAACGGACCCGTCACGCCCGCGATGAAGTCGATGCTCGCGGCGACCGGCGTGACGATCTTGCAGTACCTCGCCTACAACGCGTTCGTCGTCCGCGCCGATGGACCCGCGATCGATCGCGCGGCCGCCCTCCCCGTCGTTCGGTGGAGCGGCGTCTTCCAGCCCGCATACAAGCTGAGTCCCCGCCTCTCCGATGAATACGCCCTGATCACGGAGCGCGCGATGGAGCGCGACCGCAGCGGCGACTCCCTGAACGGCGGCGCCACGACGACCCTCGGAGCCGGCGGCATGCCCGCGAAGAGCGTCAGCTCCTCCGGCGGCGCCGCGACGGCCGCTTCCGGTTTCTCCCCGAAGTTCGACACGTCCGCATCCGGATCGACGATGGGGCCGCAGACCTCGTTCGGCGGCGCCGCCGCGCCGTCGTCGGGCGCCGGATCGCGCATCTCCCTCGAGGTCACCGCCTTCGAGACGTCCCGCGTGCCGGAGATCGCGCGCGCGGCCTCCGTCCTGGGCGGCACGCAGATCACGTACTCCTGGGGCAACTCCGGCGGCGTCCGCGTCGAGGTCGACAAGGGCGCGCTTCCCTTGCTCGCGCGCGTGCCCGGCGTGTTGTACGTCGACCGGTTCGTCCAGCCATACGTCTTCAACGACCTTGCACGCTGGGTCGTGCAGAGCGGCGACACGGACACGTTCGCCACGCCGATCCACGACCACGGAATCCATGGGACCGGTCAGACGGTCACGTTGGGCGACACCGGGATCGACTACAAGCACCCCGATTTCTGGGATCCGGGTAACACGACGCCGGGTCCGAGTGCACGCAAGCTGACCGATTACTATCCCGCGTGCAGCGACAACTGCGACGACACGGACAACGGCATTAACCACGGAACGCACACCTCGGGGAGCGTCGCGGGCGACGACGGCACATGGCACGTCTACAACGGGGACGCGACCGGCTCGAACGGCACGGCGGGACCGCACGACGGCCAAGCCTTCGACGCCTGGATTCAGATGACGGACATGTCCAACGACGGCAATTTCGTGTATTTCGATTCCATCACAAACGTCTGGCAGCGTGCGGTCGATCGCGACTCGTGGATTCACTCCAACAGCTGGGGTTCCGTGGACTTCCAAGCCGAGTATATCCAGGAAGCCGCGGACACGGACAACTTCATCTGGAACAACCAGGACTTCCTCGTCGTCTTCGCGGCGGCTAATGCGGGACAGGGAGGCCTCCGGTCGATGAACCTCTTCGGGACCGCGAAGAACATCATCACCGCAGGCGCGACGGTCAACGGGCTCGGCCTCGAGAACATGGCGGACTTCAGCAGCCGCGGACCGACCCAGGACGGGCGCATCAAGCCCGACATCACCGCGCCCGGTGTCTCGGTGTGGTCCGCCCAGGGATTGGATCCCGGGGGGGACGGCACACAGTACTGGCAGCTGAGCGGCACGAGCATGGCGACGCCGACGATCGCCGGTAGCATGGCGCTCGTCCGCCAATACTACATGGATGGCTGGTACCCGACCGGAGCGCCGGTCCCGGGGGACGGCTTCACGCCTACCGCCGCGCTCATCAAGGCGACGGCGATCAACAGCGCGCGCGAGATGACCGGCACCGGGGCGTACGGGTTTGGCGAATCCTATTATCCGAACGACAACCAGGGCTTCGGCCGGCTCACCCTCGATGATGCCCTCGCGTTCCAGGGGGACGCGCGCGGCCTCGTCCTGGACGACAACCGCAACGGTCTCAACACGGGCGACGTCACGAACTACAGCCTCGCGATCGGGGATGCGTCCCAGTCGGTCGAGATCACCCTCGTGTGGTCGGACTATCCAGGAACCGCGGGCTGCAATCCGTGCCTCGTGAACGACTTGGACCTGACCGTCCACGCCCCCGACGGCACGCTGTACGCGGGCAACCAGTACGTTGGCATGAACCCCGGCGAGTCCAAGCCGAACCCGACCCGTTCCGATCACCGGAACAACGTCGAGTCGGTCCTCGTAATCACGGGCGTCCAGGAGGGCGTCTGGACGGTCACGGTCACGGCGAACGATGTGCCGAACGGGCCGCAGCCCTACGCCATCGTGATGACCGGCGGAATCGCCACGCAGCGCGGGATCATCCAGATGGACCACAACAGCTACCAGTCCTCGGCGACCGTGAACATCAAGGTCGTCGACACGGGCCTGAACACGGACCCGAACAACCCGGACACCGTCGATGTGAACATGAGCTCGAGCACGGAGACGACTCCTGAGCTCGTGACGCTCACGGAGACCGGCAACGCGACCTCCGTGTTCGACGGCTCGATCCCACTGGACAACAGCGTGACTCCGGCACCCGGCGACGGTCTCCTGCAAGTCCAGGACGGCGACACGATCACCGCGTTGTACTACGACAACGACGATGGATCGGGCGGGCGCGGTCCAGTGACGGCCACGGCCCTCGTCGACGACACGCCACCGGTCATCTCGGGCATCGCCGCGATCAATCTACGCTTCAACCGCGCGACCATCGTCTGGACGACGGACGAGCGGTCCGATTCGGTCGTGTGGTGGGGCGACACAAGTCCGCCCGGGAACCAAGCCTCCTCGTCGCGCATGGTGACGGGCCACTCGATCACGCTATCGGGTCTCACCGCGAACAAGACGTACTACTACGCCGTGCAATCGACGGATGAGGCGGGGAACGTCGCGCTCGACAACAACAACTCGCAGTACTACACCTTCGTCACACCCGAGAAACCGCCGACTGCGCCGCCGAGCGTCGAATGGCCGACGTTCCACAACAACGTCCCGAGGCAAGGGCGGTCGCCGAGCAACTTCCAGCCGCCCATCGACCTCATCTGGGCAGACGGCCCGTACCTCCTGCAGCTCTGGAACGGCCCGGTCCTCTCGGACGGCATCCTGTTCTCCGCACCTCTCGATGGCACTCTGCGGGCGCGCGATCCATTCACGGGCGAGATACTGTGGAGCCGCCATCTGGGCGACCAGTACTACTACACGGGCACGATGGTCGGCCACGACGGCGTGCTGTACGCAACGTTCTACGGCTCCTCCGGCGGATACGTGTACGCGCTCAACGAGTACACGGGCGACACGATCTGGGTCGTCGGCTCGGAGAGCGGGCTCGACTTCAACGCGCGGATCATGATGGGCTACTCGGATGGCCTCGTCTTCGGGAGCGCCTGGGGCGGCCAGATCTACGCGCTGAACGCCACGGACGGCTCCGTCGTGTGGGCGTACCAGACCGGCGACCTGCCCTTTGGCGGGCCCTCGGTCAACGCGGGCGTCGTCTACATGGCCTCGATCGGAGGCACCGTCTTCGCCGTCGACGAGTTCAGCGGTTCCCTCGTCTGGTCTGCAACGCTCGATGACACGACCACCTCGTCGCCGCTCTATGCGAACGGCCTGATCTACGAGGGGACGTACTCGGGCACGATGTACGCCCTCGACGCGTTCACCGGCGAGATTGTCTGGTCGACCGGCGGATTCAACCTGATCGACGTGTCGACGCCCGCGTATGATGGCGTTGCAATCTACTTCGGCGACTACAACGATGAGTACGTCTCCCTCGACGCCTCCGACGGGACGCTCCTCTGGAGGACCGGCGTCGGCGGAGCGGTGGGCACGTCACCCGCCCTCGCGAACGGCTTCCTGTACGGGACCTGCTGGTTTTACTGCCCGCTCTACACGTTCGACACGCTCGACGGGTCGATCGTGGACTCGGACCCCCTCACGTCGAGCTTCGGCGCGACGTCGTTCCCCGCCGTCTCGGATGGCTGGGTCTGGGTCGAGGACTACGCAGGGAACATCCATGGGTTCTTCGGGCAGCTGCCGATCGGGCTCACGGTGTCCCCGGCCCGCGCGTCGCAGGACGCGGTGCCGGATTCGAAGGTCGACTACAACCTGACCGTCAAGAACATCGGCATCTCCGGTCCCGACACGTTCGACGCCACCAAGACGCTCGGCGTCCACGGCTGGACGGTCGATCTGCTGAAGGCGGACAGGACGCCGCTCACCGACACGGACAGCGACGGCATCCCGGACACGGGCCCACTGAACCCCGGCAAGAACACGACGGTCATCGTCGAAGTGACGGTCCCCGCCGCGGTCAATCCGGGCGACGCCGACACGGCGGTCGTGCGGTTCACGTCGAGCAACGACCTGACGCGACACAAGGAGTCCCAGCTCACGACGACCGTGCCGCCACCCGGCGTCTCGGTCGGGCCACGCGGCTACTTCACCCCGAATCCGGGCGCGACGGTCAACGCGACGATGAACGTTCGGAACACCGGCGGGTTCGCGGACACGATCGACGTGACCGCGGTCTCGGACCAGAGTTGGACGATCCATCTCTACAAGGCGGACGGCGTCACGCCGCTGGCCGATACGGATGGCGACGGGATCCCGGACGTCGGGCTCGTGCCCGGCCTCCGGAGCGCCTCGATCGTGGTGAGTGTCAACGTCCCCGGGGACGCCCCCGAAGACACGGTCCAGCGGACCGCGGTGAAGGGCACATCCTCCCTGAACACTTCCGCATCCGGCACCGGCCTGGTCGTGATCGAGATCGTCGCGCCGCCGAACGAGGCGTGGCCGACGTTCCACAACAACCAGAAGCGCGCCGGGCTGTCGCCGAGCACCCATGCGCCTCCGATGAAGGAATTGTGGCGAACCGGGGGGCATCAGCTCCAGTTGTGGACAGGACCCGTTGTCGCGGACAACATCGTGTACAGCACGACCCTCGACGGATACCTCAGGGCATACGATCCGTTCACGGGCGATGTCATCTGGGAGCAAGCGTTCGGCGACTCGTTCTACTACACCGGCACGGTGACGGTTGACCAGCGAAGTCCCAGCGACCCGAACGATAATGTCGTCTACGCGACGTTCTACGGCACGAACGGAGGCGTCATCGGGTCGTGCCCCCCCAACCCGCCCTTCTACGGATCGTGTGGCTACGTCTTCGCCATCGATGCCACGGACGGATCCATCCTCTGGAAGGTGGGCCCGGACGAGACCGGCTTGAACTTTAACGCGCGGGTCGTGATGGCCTACGCGCACGGCCGCGTGGTCGGTGCGACGTGGAACGACTTCAACAACGGACAGGTGTACGCCCTTGATTCGTTGAGTGGCCAGTTGCTGTGGCTCTTCAACGCGACCGGGTTGCCCTTCGGAGGTGCCGCCATCAGCGGCGGAAACGTGTACATCGGGACGATTTCGGGCTGGCTCTACGCGCTCGACGAACAGTCGGGAAGCGTCGTGTGGTCCGCTCAGCTCGACAACACGATCACGTCCGTTCCGCTCGTCGCGCAGGGCATCATCTTCGTCGGCACCTATTCTGGGACGATGTACGCCATCGATGGGAACACGGGCAGCGTGATCTGGTCCACGGGCGGCTTCTCGCTGATTGACTCTTCGACGCCGGCGACCGACGGATCGGCAATCTACTTCGGGGACTTTATGTCGGAGTATGTCTCCCTGGACATGGCAACGGGTGCGGTCCTCTGGCGGACGTCCATCGCAGGGCCTGTGGCAAGCTCCCCGGCTCTCGCGAACGGGTACCTCTACGGAACTGCCTGGGACGGCAAGTTCCGGACCTTGAACGCATCCACGGGCGACATCGTCGACACAGATCCCCTGGTCGCCTTCGCGTCGACGTCCTCGCCTGCGGTTCAGCGAGGCTGGGTCTGGCTCGAGGACTACAACGGCGCTGTCTACGCCTTTGGCGGTAAGGGGGCCGGTGAAGTCCGGACAGTCCTCGTGACGCCCGCCGTGGCGGATGTCGAGGTCGGCAAAGCCCTCCTCTTCAAGACGCACGCGCTCGACGCGTTCGACAATCCAATCCGGGTGAAGGACGCGGACTGGCTCGCGCGGGCGGGGCTCGGCTCGGTCGTCAAAGTCAACGGCGACACCGCTCTCTATGTCGCGGACATCATCGCGGGCACCGAGACGTTGGAGGCGTCAACGACGGACGAAGACGGTGTGGTGCATGTGGGCACCGCGACCGTGAACGTGCGGCCCGGGCCGCTCGATCGCATTGAGGTCGCCATGCTCGTCGGCGGAATCCCCTTCGACGGCGATGTCAGCATCCCGGCGGGCTCTCAGCGAACCTTCGTAGCGGACGCGACGGACCGGTTCGGCAACCCGATCGCAGGTGCGACGCTCACTTGGAGTGTGGAGAACGGCGTCGGTCAGATCACCTCCAACGGGGTGTTCACCGCGTCGACGACGGTGGGAGTCGGCTTCGTGACCGCTGCCTCGAGCAGTAAGTCGGGCCACCAGACGGTCACCATCGTCCCGGCGGCCCCGGCTACGGTGGACATCGAGACGTCCAGCAGTGTGTCGGTCGACTCCCAGACGGTGGTCGTCGCAACGGTGCGGGACGTGTACCGCAACGCAAACCTCGAGGGCGTTGTGAAGTGGACGAAGACAGGCACGGGCCCAGCGCCTTTGTTGCTCACGCCGGACGGCCGCACCATCCTGTACCACGCCCCCATCACGACGACCCCAGCGTCCGTGCAGCTCACCGCCGGGATTGACGTGGACGGCGATGGAGTCGTGGATATCTCGCAGGCAATCACCCTGACGATTGTCGCGGGCCCGCCGGTGGGAATCTCCATCGACGCGCCGGCGACGACCGTGGCCGTGGGAGGGACCCTGGACTTCGGCGCAGTCGTGACGGACCAGTTCGGCAACGCGGTGACGGGAGCGACGGTCGCCTGGGAGACCACGGCGGGATCGATCAACCAGCAGGGCGTCTTCACCGCGCCACAGAATCCGGGATTGGTCGTCATCACCGCGAGCACCGCGGGCCGGGAGAGCTTCGTCGTGATCGACGTCACGTCGGGTGGGTTCGAGCAGTTCTCCCGGCAGGCGACCTCGGCGACTTCGTTGGTCTTCCTACTGGCAACGATCGTCGCGGTCACGGCGAGCGTGTTCCTGTTCGTCCGCTACCGCGAGTCGAAGCGCGAGCTCGAGGAATTGCGGCGCGGCCGCGGCGGAACCGACGGCGAACTCTGAGCGCGAACGGAGGGCTTCGGCCCTCCCCCTTCCTTGTTTTCCCGATCGGCCAGCGGACGCCAGGCTCATATACCGGGGGGCCGAATCGCGACCCGCATGTGCCGGATGATGGGGGTCGTCAGCCGGGGGCCCGTGTACTACGACCTGTTCGAGGAGTTCGCGGACCTCGCGACGGAAGGCATGGGCCCCCTCGGTGCGCCGGACGATCGCGGGCACAAGGACGGCTGGGGCCTCGCATGCTTCCGGAACGGCGCGCTCGCGCTCCACGTGCGGGACGCGGGATCCGCCGCGGACGCCTCGAAGTACTACGGGACCGCGTGGAAGATCGCGAAGCTGAACATCGAGCGCGCGCCGGGGCAGTCGTTGATCGTGCTGGGCCACCTGCGCCGGGCGAGCGCCGGAGGCCTCCAAGAGCCGAAGTTCGCCCATCCGTTCGTCGAGGAGCGCGACGGAGTCACGTGGGCGTTCCAGCACAACGGCTCCCTCAAGGAACACCCCTCGAACCCGGAAACGATCGACTCCCAGGTCGTCTTCCAACTGCTCCTACAGAATCTCGAAGGACAGGGGCATGACGCGGTCGCGAAAGCGACCGCGGCGACGCGCGCGGCCGCAATCGAGAGCTATGGAGGGTTTACCGCGCTGAATTTCATGTTATCCGATGGCCACTCGCTTCATCTCTACCGCGACTTCCAGGAGAAGGGCCACTATTACACCCTCTACTTGGACAGCTTCGGTGAGCTGATTGTCGCGGCCTCCGAACCGATCTTCGCGATGAAAGAGGAGCCGGTGCCGCGGGGAATCTTGAGCACGGTGACCCCCGACCTGGAGATTCAGAGGACGGAGATGGCGTGACCGAAGCGCGCGGGATCGCAGGAAACCGCGATGGGAGGACGATGTCCCGTCGTTGGGTCCCCATCCTGAAGGCCGCGAAGGGGGCCCGAACTTCGCCTCATGATGGCTCGTCGCCGCGGCAGGTCCCGGGGGCGAACCGCGGGTAGAGAGACCGCGGAGACGCCCTCCACCGTCGTGGGGAGCGGCCCTTGCGATGGGATGGCCATTCGCAGGTTGCGGCGTCGATCCCGTCCACTTGCCCCTTAAGGGCCCTGAAAATGCGAAGGGTGGTGCGCGGGCGTGACGGAAAGTCTTAAGGTCCGTGCCCGATACCTCGCGGGATGCCTTCGGGCCTTGTGGAGGGTGCCGTCATCGGGCTGGCCATCCTCTTTTACGCGCTGACCTTCTACAACGTCGTGCTCATCTTCCTCGGGCTCCGACTGACGAGGGACCGCGGGAAGCCGTTCGACAAGGGAACTCTCCGCAACCCGGTCGACCTGCCGCGGGTGTCCATCGTGATCCCCGCGAGGGATGAGGAGCCGGTCATCGAGGGGGCGATCCGGTGTGCCGAACGCCTCGACTACCCGAAGGACCTCGTCGAGATCCTGGTCGTAGAAGACGGCTCCGTGGACTCGACCCCGACGATCGGGAAGCGCTTAGCCGCAGCCCTGCCCAACGTCGTGTGCATTTCCGGCGGCGTCTCGACAGGCAAGCCCGCCGCCCTGAACCGGGCGATCGCGAAGGCGACGGGGGACGTCGTCGCGATCTTCGATTCCGACACCCGCTACGAGCCCGACTTGCTGCTGCGCGTCGCGAAGTACCTGTACGACCATCCGGAGACCGACGTGGTCCAGGCGTTTCCCCAGGTGATGAACGCGGACACGAATGTGATCACGCGGATCAACTTCTACGAAACGCGGTTCTGGTTTCAGGGCCTGCAGGCCGCGAAGGAGCGCCATCGACTCTTCATGCACCTGGCCGGCACGGGGATGTTCCTCCGCCGGGAGACGCTCGACGCCCTCGGGCCCTGGGACGAGGGTTGCTTGACCGAGGATCTCGAGTATTCGTTGCGGATCGCGGAATCCGGGAAGAAAGTGGGCATGGTGGACGCCGACGTCTGGATCCAGCCCACGTATCGGGCGAGCCATCTCGTACGGCAGCGGCGACGCTGGTGGGGCGGCGCCCTCCAAGTATTCGGGAAGGCGCTCCGGAAGCGGTTCGCCGTCGGCACGACCTGGCGACAGAAGCTCGACTCCTTCGTATACGTCGTGTCCCCGATTGTCTTCCTCGTAAGTTCCGGGATGCTCGTCGCGTCGCTCATCTCGTTCGCCCTCTCGGGAGGCCTCTTCGAGACGTTCACGGCGTGGTTCTACGGGTTCCTGGCCTCCAACCTCCTCCTGATCCCGCTGGTCGTCGGGGAGGCGATCGTCTCGAAACGAAAGGAGCTGCTGTGGCTCGTCCCGGGCCTATACTGGTATTGGATCCTCCAGGTCGTCTCGCTCGTCTCGGTGACGTTCGACCTAGCCTTCCGACGGAAGACGATCGAATGGCGCCGGACGCCGAAGATCCAGGTCGACTGACCGCGCCTAAGGTCTTATCCGCGCCTCGGTCATTCCGCGGAGCGGTTCCCCGATGCGGTCCGGCCGCGGCGTGTTCACGCATCCGTGGATCGCGGCCCTGGCCGCCTTCTCGGTTCCGGCGCTGCTGCGGTCCGTCCCCGAGGTCCTCGCGGGGTCCATGCCCGTGGGCTTCGACACGATCTCGTTGTACATCCCGTTTCAAGTGAGCTGCGCGCGGGAAGGCCTGACGACGTGCCTTGGCCGGGTCGTCGATTCGCGGAGCGGCCCCTTGCTTTTCGCCGTCCTGGCGCTCACCTCGGCAGTCGGCTCGCCCCCGCTCGTCGTGGGGAAGCTCCTCGGGCCGGTCGTGTCCGGGGTCTTCGGCCTGTCCCTGCTCGGGTTCGCCCGGAGGCGACTCCGTTGGTCCCCGGCCGGGGGGATCGCCCTCGCCGTGCTCGCGTTCCTGACGTTGCCGGTGTTGCGCCTCGCGTGGGACCTGTTCCGGAACGTGCTCGGCCTGGCCTTTCTCATGATTTCCCTCGCCCTCGCCGAGGAAAAGGCAACCGTGCGATCCGAGGGGGCGTCCCTCGCGTGCCTCGCCCTCGCCGCCCTCTCGCACGAGCTCGTCGCGTTCCTGATCGCGGCGAGCCTCGCCGTGGAGATTGTCGTCAAGCCCTTGCAGGTCCGCGCTTCGCTCGCCTCCTTCGTGCCGCGCGCCGCGATCGCCGCCTCGGCGGTCCTGTACTATCTCAGCGTGGGCGCGGAGGTCCACGGCATCTTGGTCGCCTCCCAAGCGCAGGACCCGAACGCGTCTCTCTGGGCAGACTACCTGACCCCGGGCGGCCTCTACTCGTACCCCGACTACGTGACGTTGACCGCCCACGTCGCCGTGACGGCCGGGGTGTTGCTCGCCGTCTTCGTCTTCCCCGTCTGGAAGAGGGGGGTCGTGGCCCCGAAGCTCCTGCCGTTGGGGGCGTCCCTGGGGCTCGTCTCGATCTCTCCCCTCCTGATCCCCACGTTCGCGGTCCCTCTGTGGCATCGTTGGTTGCTGATGGCCGCCGTCCCGCTCCTTCCCTCGCTCGCGGCCTTCGTCACCTCACAGACGTGGCGCCATCGCGCGGCGTCCATCGGCGTCCTGTGCGCGATCGTGCTCCCCTTCCTCGTCCTGCCGGCGAACGTGGCGGCGCCGTATCTCAGCACGCCTCTGACGACGCGGTACATCCCGAGTTCGATGGTGCAGAATTCGATTCCGATCTCGGATTGCGAAGATGTGCTCGCAGCCCTCGGCTGGCTCCGAGCGAGCCCGCTCAATGGCTCCCTGTTCGTCGTGCACGCCGCCTTCGCGGGATGGGCTTACCTGGTGCTCGACCGTACGACGATTCGCGCGGTGTGGACCGTCGACGAGTTCCAATCGATCCGTGCCCGCGAAGGCCCCGCGATCGCGACGATCTGGTGGGCCCGTCCGGACGGATGGTATCCGGACTTCGCGCCGCCGTCGGACTTGCATGTCGCTTGGCAGCAGGGGAACATCGCGATTTATTCGGCGTGAGCGTCCTCCGATGAAGGTCTTCGTGGTGAGCGGGAAGAACCCCCGGCTGGATCCGGGAGGGTACGCGGCGTATGCGCGCGTCCTGGGGGAATGCCTCGCCGAGCTGGGCCACGATGTCCACTTCGTGTGCTTCGGTCCACGGGACGGGCGGATGGACGCGCGGGCCGGTCCGATCCACGTCGTGGGGTCGAGACTTCTCCCGCGCAGGACCGAATTCTACCCGGCATGGAGCGCCTTGTTCGCCCGGACGATCCTGCGGATGATCCCGACCACGGGGACGCCCGTCGCCGTTCACGGCATCGGGCCTTGGTGTCTCGCCGGGACGATCGCGAGAGAACGTAGCCGGGCGGTCAAGGTCGTCGCGAGCTACTTCACGACGCTCCGGGACGAGGCGCGTGGACTCTCGAAGGGCGTCGCGATCTCCGATTACGGAATCGGCCCGAAAGTGCGCCACCTCATCGGATACCTTGGAGTGCTCGCGACCCTCGATCCGATCGAACGGTACGCCGTCGGGGGGACGGAGCTCGTGCTCGTCCATTACGAGTACACCCGTCGGCTCCTCATCGAGGGCATGGGGATCGACCCTTCGCGAATCGTCAAGATTCCGTACGCCGCAGGCCCTGAGCCCAAGAGGGGGGAATCCGTCCGCCGGGCCGACGGGCCGGAGCGGTTCGAAATCCTGAGCGTCGGGCGACAGGAGCCTCGGAAAGGCATCAACGTCTTGCTCCGCGCCCTCCGCATCCTCCGCGATCGCGGCGTTCGGTTCCACGCGACGATCATCGGCTCCGGATCCCTGCTCGAGGCTCATCGTGCGCTCGCACGACGTCTCGCGCTCTCCGATGTCGTCGCCTTCCCGGGGTTCGTCCCCGATCTCGCACCGTACCTTGGGGCCGCCGATGTGTTCGTCCTCCCGTCCCTTCAGGAAGGCAGCGGGTCCATCTCCCTCTTGGAGGCGATGAGTGCGGGCCTCCCGCCGGTCGTCTCCGCGTGTGACGGCTTGCCTGAGGATGTCCAAGATGGCGTCAATGGACTGCTCGCCGCTCCCGCGAATCCGCAGCACGTGGCGGATGCCCTGGAGTCCCTCTTCCGAGACACGACCCTGCGGTTTCGCCTCGGGAGCGCGGCGAGGGAGTCGTACCGCGCTCGATTCCAGTCGACCGCGATGAGCGAGGCCCTCCGACATCAGTACGACGGTCTGTTCCCCCGATCCTTCGGGGATCGGTGAATGAACGTGTCCGCCTTTCGAGAACGGCTGCAGTACCCGGAAAGATGGGATGCCAGTCGCGCGCCGAAGGCCTCGCGGATCGTAGCGCTGATCGAACGGCGACGGGGCCGGCTCGGGGCGGACAGGACCCTGGAAATCGGATGCTCGACGTGCGGGATGACGCAGGTGTTCCGCAGTCACTTCGGCCGAGTCACCGCGATCGACGTGGACGTGACCGCCCTCATGACATGCGGCCCTGCGTTCGAACGGGTCCTCGCGTCCGCCACCGCGTTGCCGTTCCGACATGAGGCCTTCGATGTCCTCATCGCCAACCACACGCTCGAGTTCGTGCGCGGCGTCCCGAAAGCCCTCCGGGAAATGGAGCGGGTCCTCCGGGCCGACGGACTCGTCTATCTCGCCGCCGTGAACCGTCTCAAGTTCGTCCTCGCGCGGCTCCTCCCGGGAAGGCTGAAGCGGGCATTCTACGACCTCTTCCATTCCGGCGAGTCGCACATCGGTCATCCGCTCGCCTACTGGGAATGGCGCGAACGCCTCCGCAGATTCGAGGTCACGGACGGGACCCTCGATGTGCTGGCCTACCCCGACTCGTCCGACCCGCCGGCCGCGATCCGGATCGCCCGGAGGATTCCGCCGGCGATCCTCCGCGTCCTCGCCCCCTTGTTTCCGAGCTGGGTTTTCTACCTTCGGAAAGCGCCCCCGACTTCGTGAGGCGATCTCCGTCGGCGAGGGCTATCGGTACGCGCCCAAGGGATGGGCGGTGATCCATTGGACCTCGGAAGCGGTCACGTCTCCGACGACGAACGCCGCGCCGGTGACGAATACGTTGGATGCCGTCTGGTTGAACCAGAAGGTGATGGCGTTCCATCGACTCAGGGGGCGTATGTACGCCTCGAGGTAGGGCAGGCGAACCTGGGCGACGGCCAAGTTCCCGGTCCCGTTCCCCTGGAAGCTGCCTGCCCGGATGTAGACCCCGGTCGCAACCCAGAGGACCTTGACGTCCACGGTCCCGGTGAAGTTGTCCCGATAGAAGAGGAACAGGGAGCCGTTCCCGTCGAGCCGGCCGAACGCTTCCTGCGTGCGGACGGGATCGATCCACACCTCCATGCGCCCCGCCCGGCCCGGGCGGAGGCCGACCCCGAGGCCGTTGACGAGAAGCCATCGATCCGCCCGATCGACCGAGACGGCGCTCGTGGCGTAGACATCGTCGAAGTCCCCGAATCGGTTCGCGTACAATTGCCGAGGCAAGTTCGCAGGGAAGGTCGCGTTGGACACCACCTGATAAATGGTGATCAGCGGGTTCTGGTACACCTTCAGGAAAAGGGGAGAGTAGTCGACGTAGTCGAGGAGCCCGTGGCGAGGAATCCACTCGTACAGGCTTCGATCGATCTGCAATTGGCTGATCCAGACGTGGGTGATGCCGTAGAACTCCAAGATCGCCTTCGCTTCCTCCGGGTCCCAGGACGAATAGATGAGAGGCAGGTCGTGTCCTCCCAGCTCATTCAAGGAGATGGCCCGTCGATGCGAATAATACGCGACTTCCGGCCATCGATCGCCCAAGATGAGGGCGGAGTCGTTCGTGTTCTTTTCCAGCCATCCCCCGGCCTCCATGACGAACTCCATCCTCCCCCAGAAGGTCCCGCCCGTCGTCGACTGATTCGCGACGAGGGCGATCTCTCGGTTCGCCTCCATATTCGCCGCGGTCGGCACGATGACGATCGCCAGGACGACCGTCAGGGTCACGACCCGGCGGGATTCCAAGGCGCGGATTCGCCTGACCCGGCTCTGACGGGCGCCCTTGGCAGCCAACTCGACGATCCGAAGGGCGCCGACGCCCGCAGGCAATGCCGAGAAGACTGCGACGGTGACGAGATAGCGCCAAGGGAGAGACAGGTACCAAAGCAGGAATGCGTACAACGATTGGTTGGAGAACAACAGGATCGCCAGCGTCCTCCTCGTTCGGTCGAGCGCGATCGCAACATATCCCACGGCGGTCGCGACCGCAATGACGTAGAGGAACGGTGCCGGCGCCGTGTAGAACTGAAGGTATACCACGAAGCCGACAGCCTGTTCGGGAGGGACGGAGAAGACGACACGGATGGAATTGAGCACCTCCATGGAGCTCGGGTCGACCGTCCACTTCGGCTTCAGGAGCACCTGGGTGATTGGGTAGCCGGGCGGATAGTCGATTGTGCCCGCGGTCTGGATTTCGAGAATGATCCATGGCGAGGCGATGAGTAGCCCGCCCAGGACGGTCGCGAGCACCGCCCGGAATGGGAAGGTCCATTCGGTGCGTTTCGGGCCGCGCGACCGCCCGAGGAACGCCGCCAACAACGGGGCGGACAGCAACAACGCGAGGATCGCAACGTACGCTTGTTGCTTCGTGGAGAGGAGGAGTGCGAGCCCGGCGATCGCCCCGACGAGGTCCCGTCGTCTCCGCTTCTCAATGTAGTAATGGAACTCGAAGAACGTGACAAGGGTGAACAGTGCAACGGCGGACTCCATGAGAGTCTCGACCGTAACGATGAAAAGGTGCCGTTCGCCGATGAGGACGATCGCGGCGAGGGTCGCGACCTTGACCCCGTAGAGTCGTTTGGCAAAGAAGAACATGCAGACGACGGCGAGGCTCCCCAGCAACGGGGAAATTGCTTTCAGGCCGGCCTCACCGCCGAGGACATAGCCGCCCGCGAGCAGGACGAAGAAGAACTGAGGGTATGATATCGGCCACCCTTTTCCGGGATCCGTCACGTAGTACGGAATCTGATCGGCCAGCCGTCCCGTCGCGACGATGTGTTGGGCGAGGAGCGCGTGCGCAGCCGAGTCGCCCTCCAGAGCGATCGATAGGGCCAACGGCAGGCGGAAGGAGAGGTCCGCGATGAACAGGAGGAGGACCGGCCAGTTCTGCTCCGCAATCAGGGCGTGTCGAACGCCCCGTGATGCGGCCGCGAGTCCGGTTCGCAGGCGCACGAAGGTCGCGTCTACGAGGGTTTCCATCCGATTCTCCGCGGTGCCGGTGCCGTGTGAGACCGCGGCATCAATTGAACACGCTATATTTGTTTTCCGCGATTCGGCGGCCGAGGTTCGGACCTTGTCTATGGATACGTTCAGAAGGTGACGGGGCCTACGCCTCGCGAGCTCAGGAGCATGGATCCTGGGCCTGGAAGGATCGCATGACCGTCGCTGGGGCGCTCGAACGGGTCCGTCGAATCGGGGCGGATCGGTTCGTGGCCTCGACCGGGGTCGTCTTGGTTGCAACGCTCTCTTCCGGCGGCCTCGCATATGCGTTCCAGGTCCTCGTCGGAAGGTCCCTCGGACCGGAATCGTTCGGAGAGTTCGCTGCGCTCGCCGGCCTCCTCGCGTTTCTTCTATACCTCACGAGCGCCGTCGCTACCATCGAGGCTCGACTCGTTCGTGAAGTGGCTTCGTCCCCGTCGCAGGTCGGCTTTCTGCTCAACGCCTTCTATCGCAGGATGGCGATCGTAGGGGCCGTCTCCGCTGCGGTCACTCTCTTGCTCTCCGGTTACGTCGCCGAGCTCCTCCACTTGCGCAGCGTGGCTCTCGTTTGGCTCCTCTCGGTCGGGGTCCTGGGCTCGTTCCTCCTCGCCGTTGGACAGGGTGGCCTCCAAGGCTTGGAGAAATTCCGCCTGCTCTCCGCGACTTTCCTCCTAAATTCCGGGCTCCGGCTGGCGGTGGGTGTGGGGTTGGTCCTGCTGGGTCACACGATCTGGGGGGCGGTGGGCGCGATCGTCCTCGGGATCTTGTGCGCGTCCATCTTCGGGGCGTTCCATCTGAGGGCATATCTGGCCGCGCGGGAGCGGACCGCGCTCCCGGTTCGATCCCCGGATCTTTTCGCGCGGGCCGCAATTCTCGCAACCCTGTTCTCCAGCATTCCAACGAACGTGGACGCGATGGCGGTGCAACACGCATTGCCCGGGTTGGAGGCCGGCATCTTCTCGGCGACCGCGGTCCTCGGGCGGATCACGTATTTCGTCCCCTCGGCGGTCGTCCTGGTGTTCTTTCCGATGGCGGTCTCGCAATCGGCCCGACCGGTTCCACCCTCGGCTCTCGTTCTGAAAGCCCTGACCATCGCAATCTCGGCCTCGGGGACGATCGCCCTGGTCCTGATCGCCTTCGCGCACCCCGTGGTCGTGCTTTTCTTCGGTGAATCCTACATGGAGGCCACCGCGATCCTCCCGCTCTACTTGTCGTCGATGATTGCGTTCTCCGCATCCATGGTCCTCATGTACTACCATCTCGCCAACCGCAATGCGGGGCCGATCTATGCCGCGACGGCCGCCGTCTGCGCCGGTCTCGTCCCGTTGTGGGCATTGCCGGTCTCCCTGACCCAGGCCGTGCAGATCCTCTTGCTCTCCCATGTCGCGTCGCTCGCCGTGCTCTCCGCGACCACCGTGGCATGGGTCGTCGGGCACGGTCCGAGACGAGCCGCGACGGTCCGCGGGCCTGGGGGAGCGCGGATCGGGAGGCCGCAGGCACCCGTCCCTCCCGAGGAGTATACCGGCGAGTATTTCCGGATGCATTCGGAACGATATGACCGAAAGGACATGTGGGCGAGGAACCGGATCGAGGACATCGTGGAGTCCGTGGTCCCGCAGCCCGGCGAGCGAATCTTGGACGTCGGCTGCGGCATCGGGATTGCCACGATGGAGTGCGCCCGTCGAGGGGGCATCCTCTTCGCGGTCGACTATGCGGTCCCCGGGCTCCGGCTGCTGAAAGAACGTGTGGACCACGACGGCGGGGCCTTGCGGGTGTACCCCATCCGAGGACTCGTCGACCGCCTTCCGATGAAAGCCGCCAGCGTCGAGAAGATCGTGCTCGCGGATGTCGCCGAGCACATCTTCATGGACGAATTCGAGCAATTTATACGGGAAAGCCGGCGGATCCTGCGACCCGGTGGCCAGCTTTTCGTCTACACACCGAACGCCGAGAGCCTGTACTTCCGCATCCCGGAGAGAATCCGGGACCTGATCAAGATCTACTCGGCGTGGCTCTCGGTAACCCGAGCGGACGGAAGCGTCCGGTCGAGGATTACGCTCGCCCGGCGTCTGATCGAACACGACTCGAAGTACGAGCGGCTTCACGTCGAGTACAAGATGCCGGGTGCCATCTGCGATGCGTTGACCGACGGCGGCTTTGTCATTCGCGATATCCGGTTCTCACGTCCGCGGGTGAACCGCTTTGCGCAGCGATCTCGCCTCGAGCGGAAAGTGTCCAAGCACGTCGTCGTCACGGCCGTTCGAGACCGGGGTCCGTCGGAGAAGGGCCCGCACGAACCGTAGGGTCGCCGGCAAGGGTCCAGGCGACGGGTCGGTTTGCCTCCCGGTCGAGGACGGCCTTCCGCAGTCGATACAGGATCTGTGCCTGGGTCCTGCGATCCGTCCGGTGGGACTCCGCCAGCACGCCCGTCAGGGCGGCCTGGGCGCTGAGCACGAGCAGCGCGATCAGCGCGGCTTCGCCGAACAGCGAGGCGGTGTCCGGGCGGTTCGGGCTCGGCCCGAACAGGAAGAGCCAAGCGCCGAGGGGGACGGCGAGGGCGAGGAAAAATAGGCTCACGGTCCCGAACAGCCGCAAGGGGCGATACGCGGCGTATCCCCGAAAGAGGGCCGCGGACGCGTTCCGGAAGTACGTCCAGAGGGTCGGGATGAGACGGGAACTCCCGTTCCTTCGGCGGAAGCTGACCGGCACGTTCTGGAGCCTCAGGTTGTGTGCCGCAACCTGGAAGAGCATCTCGTGGGTGAAGGTGTACGACTCCTGGAGATTCATCCGCAAACCGGCGTCCCGGCTCAAGGCCCGGAAGCCCGTTTGGCCATCGACGATCGGTAGGCGGGTCGCCTTGCGGATCGCCCGCGTGGCGATCTTGTTCCCCAGCCGCTTGAGGTACGGGACATGATCGAGGTGCTCCACGCTGCGGTCCCCCAAGACCACATCCGCGCGGCCCTCCACGACCGGCTCGACGAGCCTCGGGATTTCCGCGGCGTCGTATTGATCGTCGGCGTCGATGTTCACGATGACATCGGCCCCCCAGGCGAGCGCGAACTCGAGGCCATCGCGGAACGCGACCCCCAGGCCGACGTTCTCGCCGTGGTGGAGGACGTGGTCGGCCCCGGCGTTCATCGCCGCGAGGTCCGTGCTGTCGTCCGACCCATCGTCGATGACGAGCACCTTCACGACATCGATGCCGGGGATCCGGCGCGGGACCTTTCGGACGACGTCTCCGATCGTCGCCGCCTCCCGGAACGCGGGGATCATGACGACCAGCGTGCGGATGGATTCGAATCCCGGTCGGGGGGTCTCGAGGATTTCACGGACGAGCGCCAACGAAGGTCCGACTTCGCCGATGGGATTGGCGGGCGCCGGAGCCCGTTGACGCCACAGTCTCCGCGCGCGGCCGTTCCGAAGAGCCATGGTCGCCTACCGCCGGCCGGGACCGTTCGCGGCCCTCATCGGTACATCACCGTCTCGTCCACGAAGTCTTCCCAGACCCACCGCCGTCCGTGCGCCCGGAACCACTCGATCGTGAGGCGGAGGCCCTCTTCGAACCCGACCCGGGGCTCCCACCCCGTGAGCTTCCGCAGCCGGGCGTTGTCGCAGCAAAACACGTTGATATCGTACCGGCGGAGGCGCTTCTTGTCGACGACGATCTTGGCGTCCCTCTTGTCCATGAGACGCCCGACGATCCGAGCGACCTCCTCGACGGAGTACGCGATCCCCGATCCGACGTTGACGGCGCTCCCGTTCGGTGCGTCGGAGGCCATGAGCGCCATCAGGCCCCGCGCGGTGTCGTCGACGTACGTGAAGTCCCGCTTCGCCCGGACGTTCCCCAATCGGACGACGTCGGACCGGTCGAGCTGGGCGATGATCTCCGGGACGACGTAGGGCTCCGTCTCCCGCGGCCCGTACGCGTTGAAGATTCGCGCGATGACGACCGGGATGCCGTGTTCCAGGTGCAACGAGAAACAGAGGCGGTCCGCCGCGAGCTTCGAGACCGCGTACGTGTTCAGCGGGTGGAGGGGATGGTCCTCGTCGATCCGCGGCGCCTGGGCCTCGCCGTACACCTCCGTCGAGGAGACGTACAGCACGCGCTTCATCTTCGTCCGCTTGGCGAGCAGGAGGACGTTCATCGTGCCTTCGACGTTGATCCGGAAGAACCGCTTCGGCACGTCGTACGCCGTCGGCACGTACGTGTCCCCGACGCAATGGAACAGGTACTCGACGTTCGCGTCCGTCGCGGCATCCAAGAGCTTCCATTCATCGAGGACGTCGCCGGGGACGACCGTGATCCGGCCGGTCAGCTCATCGATGTTCGCGCGGCTGCCGTGGAGGAAGTTGTCGTAGACCGTGACGTTCGCGCCCGCTTCGAGGAGCTCTCGGACGAGGGAGGAGCCGACGAACCCCGCTCCGCCCGTGACCATGACGCGGCGGCCCCGATACCCCGCGAAGCCCAAGCGCGACCGGTCCTCCTTCAGCGGCAATTCTCGCCTCCCCTTTAGCACTTCGCTCGGCCCGCTTCGGGGCGGTCCATCGGTTCCTCGGGCGTCGCCGCGACGGTTCGAGGGTCGTCCGACGCCGCCCGCGCCGCCGGGAGCGCGAGGACATCGGCCAGCCTGGGTCATCGGCCCCCATCCCGCAGGGCCTGCCGCATCGCCTCGGCGGCGGTGGCGGCCATCGCCTCCGTGATCCCGTTCCCCGAGGGCAGGCTCAGGCCCCGCCGGGCGAGGTCGTCCGTGACCGGGAAGCGGCCGCGGGCGCCCCGTCCCGCCCGGAGGAACGGCTGCCGGTGGAGCGGCCAGAAGCTCACGCGCGACTCGACCCCGGACGCCGCGAGGCGGCGGGCGATCCGCGCCCTCCGGGCCGCCCCGCCCGGGACGAGGACGGTGTACATCCAGTAGACGTTCCGCGCCCACGAGGCCTCCGCGGGGAGCGTCAGCCCGTCGATGCCGTCCAGGCGATCCGCGTAGATGCGTGCGCACGCCCGGCGGTGCTCGACGAAGGCGTCGATCCGGCGGAGCTGCGCGAGCCCGATAGCCGCCTGGACGTTCGTCATGCGGTAGTTGTACGCGACTTCGGCGTGTTGATAGTCCCGGTTCGGATGGGCAAAGGCGAGGTCCCGGAGCCGGCGGGCGCGATCCGCCAGCGCCTTCGACCGGGTAACGACCATCCCGCCTTCCCCGGTCGTCAGGATCTTGTTCGAATAGAAGCTGAAGCAGCCCGCCGTGCCGATGCTCCCGACCGGCGTCCCGCGGTACAGCGCCCCGTGGGCCTCCGCCGCGTCCTCGACGACCGCGAGCCCTCGCTCCCGCGCGAGCCGCCGGAGCGGGTCCATGTCCGCGGGGTGGCCGTACAGGTGCACGGGCATGATGGCCTTCGTGCGACGCGTGATCTTCCGCTCGACGTCCGCCGGGTCGAGGGTCCATGTGATCGGGTCGACGTCCGCGAAGACGGGGGTCGCGCCGCCGTACAGGACCGCGTTCGCGCAGGCGACGATCGTGAAGTCCGGGACGATGACCTCGTCCCCCGGCTTGATCCGGAGGGCCGCGAAGGCGAGATGCAGCGCCGTCGTGCCGCTCGTCGTCGCGACCCCCTCGCGCCCCCGGACGTATCGGGCGAAGGCGCTCTCGAACTCCGTCAGGAAGGGCCCTCGGGAGGAGATCCACCCGCTCTCGATCGCTTCCGTTACGAGTTTGAGTTCCTCGGGACCTACCGAAGGCGCGGACATCGGCACCGGTCCGCCTCGAGCGACATCCTTCATCGGGGTTCGCCTTCCCGGTGCCGCGCTAGCTCATCGTCTTCGGTTCCGCCCTCGGGTCTTCGGGGGGATCCGAGGCTGGGGCCTCAATTCGTCCCAAGACCTGCGCGGCCTGCGGTGAAAGCGCGGTAACGTTGGTCTCGATTGGTGGGGGGCCCGAAGGGCGCCCGATTCCCAGGGCGACGCCTCCGTTGGGCGCCCGATGCAGCACCGGATGGATGTCGACCCAGACGCCGGGCGGCGTCGCGATGAACGTCAGGACCCCGGAATCGTGTCTGGAGGCCCGGGAAGGCATCAGTGCGGGTTTCTGACCTCGGCCCGCAACCCCTCCCACTTGAGCACTTCCTGATGCAGCCGGACAGGGACTCCCGCCCAGCTAGCCTATGGCCGATTGGATGAAAAGTACTTAAGTTTTCTCGGAGCAGATTAGGAGACGGTCAATGTGGCGCCTCCGGATTGCAGAGGCGGAATGTTCCGCTCCCTGAGGAGACCGAACCACCGCTCGATCTGGCGAGGCCTGACCAAAAACGGAGGGCTTCGGCCTCCATCCTCCCCTATTTTGTTCACAGATGCTCAGTCAGTGAGACGCTCCACTCGGCCGGATGGTTGCGCCCGTCCGCCGCATTTGAGGCATGCGCTGCAGGCGGTGTACGATGGCTTGGTTCGACGCGCTCGGCCGCTCACCGGATCTGCCTCCTGAGGCGTCGAATGAGCGTTGGCACGGGACCTAGCGCCTCGTGCGCTTCCAAGAGCGGGCGCTCACGGTTCACGCGAGCGACGCCAGTCGGTGGCGATGAGTCCGAGATGTCATAGCTGGCTCTATCGCTGCAGGTGAGCCTCAGCGGATTTGTTCGTCACGACATGTTGCAACCGGAGCTGATCTAGAGTCGTCGTCTCTGTCGCTGGCCGAGGAAACGCACGATTGAGAAGAACCAGCCGGCCATTTCTCTGATGCCAAGCTTGCTGTTACCATTCGTGCGCTCGACGAATCTAATCGGGACTTCGCGTGCTTGGAAGCCCGCAGCAAGTGCCACCACGAGCGAGCGGACACCCCATGCATAACCGTCATCTTCAACATTAGCGACGATGAGTTTGGCACAATCGCGGTTGAAGACACGATAGAAGGTCGTGTGTTCGCGAAGGCCCGTGTGGAAGAGCAGCCGGCAGGCGCCATTACCTAGGATGCTGAGAAGGCGTCGCGTCGGCGGCCAGCCCACAATAGTCCCGCCCTCGGTATAGCGACTACCTTGGACCAAGTCCACATCGCGGGCTGAGTCGATGAGCGTCGGCAGCTCTTCCGGATCGTGCGACCAGTCGGCGTCCATGGTGACAATCCGATCGCATTCGGTGTGATCGAGGGCGAACCGGATTCCATCCCGCACGGCCGAGCCGATTCCGTACCGCGCACCCCGCTCGATTACGTGAATCCTCCCGAACCGCTGGCGGAGGGCCGAAATCGAGTCGAGGGTCCCATCCGAACTCCCGTCGTCCACGATGATGATCTCAGGCTCTTCCGGGAACAGGCTCTCGATTTTCAAGATCAGTTCGGAAGCATTTCCTCGCTCGTTGAGCGTTGGAATTACTATGCTCATCCGGAGGGTCCCGGGAGGCTGCTCGAGGATGTGGCTCTTCAGCGTCGCTCGCTCCTCTCCAGGAGCGCGGGCCGACTCGGAGGTCATCCCGTCCAGGCTCTCCGATTGCTCAAAATCCCCTGGTCGCACGTCTACTGGCCAATCACAGGGGTCGCTCGAGGACGATTCGGCGGAGACGTTGCCACTCTGAGCTTGGCGAGCGAGCCTGTCCCATGCAACGCATACTTGGTCCTCCACAACGACCAAGCCGTCCGCGCTAACGACTCAATCGTACCGACAACTCTCAACCCCGCCCAATCGCCAAATTGCAGCTACCGCAAGGAACCGATTTCCTTTAAGGATTCGCCCAGTTCGATGGATGGACTAGTCCTTGCTTCTCTCGCTCTCCGCTCACGTTCTGTAGGCCTTCGGTCTGCTCGAGACATTGGATACAAGCAGAAGCGGAACTAGGGCGGCGAAATCCACGAGAAGGACGATCGCGGGCGAGAGTTTGGGGATCACTCTCTGGCTACCCGACCATTGCATGACTACCTCGGCAATAGCGAATCGTCCCCCACCGTTTGAGATTGGATCGGTGTGTCCGAGGTCGACCGCAGAGATTGAACCAGCTGGCGGAAGCGTGAACATGACTCCCCCCGCTTCGACGCGCTGTTCTAAGGGCGAGAAGTCGATTGTTGCCTGATTCCATCCGACCCCGATGGATCCGAGGTCGACCGAACGGTTCGCAGCTTGATCGAAGAACGTGAGCGTTCCAGCGCCGCGTCCGGCGGGAATCACGCCAAACCAGGTGGAGTTCGCTCGCAGGATTACTAGACGCTCCGTCCCATACAGAGTTTCAAGTCGGAACGTGAGCCGAATCGAGATTCGATCCCCCGCGAGATCATTCTCGATGTAGGCCGTCCCATTCGGCCCTGCCGTGTCGAAGAGGATTCCCGACGTTCCGTTCGGATGAAGGGAATATTGGCCGCTTCCGTGGAACACCCATCGGAAGGAGAGAATATCGGCGCGGAACTGATCCGTCAGTACGAAGCTTCCATCTGGGAGCACGTCGAACAGGGCAAAATCGGTCGGATTAACGGGACGGATGTGGGACGATTGGTACGCGGCGAATGTCGCGAACAATGCGACGAAGGTCACAGACAGGACCATCGTGACCAGCCGCCGTCGCGATTGACTCATGACGTGTTGGGGGTCCGTGACCTCAGCCCTCGTCGGAGGGGAGTCGTTGGCGCCGCGAGACCAAACTGGTCGTATGCAGAGGAGTGCAACGAAGAAGGAGACTGCAACCGTGGCCGCTGTGAGAAACGGGGCCAGCTCTGGGGGAAGAGATTCATGAGCACGGGTTCCTGGAACTCCTGAAATCAGAGTCCAGTAGGAAAGACCGCTCGCCCCCGAAAATGCGTCCGGATACCACCCGTTGTAGATGAGAGCGTATGCGAACGCTGGCACCCAGAGCCCTAGTGCGATCCGCTGTTGGGCGCCCCGATTGTGGCGAAGTGCGTGCAAGGTGACGAAGGGGAGCGCCCACAGGAAGTAGTTCGGGCTCCATCGAACCGCCAAGAGATACGAAAGCAGGATTACGAACCCGTGAGCGGCGGTCAGATCGAGTTTCCCGTTCCGGACGAGTGTATATGTCCATGCGAGACCCAAGACTAATCCACCGGCCGCGACGAAGGCTAGGGACGAGTCGAGAGGGCCGGTGAACCAGCTGACTTCCCGCCATGCAGTGAACTGCGGGTCAAGCTGGCCACGATTGGACCCGCTAATCCCCCCGGAGAAGCCGAAAACGACCCCGAGATAGGATCGGGCATCGTAGAGAAGAAACGGTGCTGAGGTTAGGGCGGGAGCCAGTGCCGCGGCTCCGAGGACCTTGAGCTTCTTTGGGATCCCATGGACCAACGCGAGGGCCATAGGGAGGAAGACGGATGGGTAGACTTTGGTCGCGATTCCGAGGCCGAGCGTGAAGGAACCCAGGATCACGTCCCGGTCCGTCTTCCGTAAGAGAAAGTGAAGCGCGAGCACGGTGAAAAAGACGGCAATTGGATCGTTCTCCCCCCAGATTGCCGTCACGAGGATTGTGAACGGGTTGAAGAGATACGCGATGGCCGCGGTTCTGGCAAGCCGTTCCGAGCCGCCTAACTGCCGCATGATTCGGAGGAGGAGGATCGAAATTCCAGCATCTGCGGCGACGGCGGGAATTCGAAGCCAGATTCCGAAGAGAATCGGAGCTGAGCCGGAGCCCTCGTAAGCTGTGAGTGCGAACAAGAAATACTCAGCGGGGTACGGCCAAGGACCGAGCTGGGCGAATCGAGGGTCGGACGCAAATAAACTGAATGGATCTTTGCCGGTGAGTAGGACCTTCGTGCCGAGGTGAGCCGCCCAGAAGTTGTATGGGTCGCTGAACCAGGGAATCAAGACAAGTCGTATGCCGATTCCGACGACCAACGCGAGACCGAGCGACGGTTCCCAAAGGATCTTCTGCCATCGCTGGAGCCACTCAAGAATTGAGTTCGCCACCCGGTCAGCTCCTACCCCTGTGAGATAATTCGCAGACGATGCCGTAGGCTTGAAAGTGGTTCGAATCCTCGGGGGCCCATACGCTCCAGGATCTCAGAATCGGGTACCTTGCGAGCGGATTGGACTTCGGCTCGCCGGCCCAGCGTCTCCCGAAGTCGCCAGACGTTCCAGGCGACCGCGCGCCAGGGAGCCCAAAACAATGCGGCACTCCTCTCACGAACTGCCAATCCAAGGGACTTTGCAACTGTAA
Source organism: Thermoplasmata archaeon (assembly GCA_036395115.1). Taxonomy (NCBI): domain Archaea; kingdom Methanobacteriati; phylum Thermoplasmatota; class Thermoplasmata; species Thermoplasmata archaeon. The sequence goes on from DASWDU010000049.1 coordinate 108,967, forward strand.
ATAGGAGGAACTGAGGAAGTCCGCGCGCCAGCGAAGATGGCTGATAGTTCTTCAGCATCGCCCTGAGATAATTTCGGTGGACCCAGTAGACCCTCGTGGGATTCATTCTTCCGATGCTGGCGGAGAACTCGTGGACGACTTTCGCTCTTGGTGCAAGCAATGATTTGTAGCCCAGGAGGCGGAGTCTCCATCCGAGATCGAAGTCCTCGCAATACATGAAGAAGGCCTCGTCAAATCCGTGGACTTCTAGGAACGGCTGTCTTCGGAGCAGCATCGCGCCGCCGCTGCCAGAAAAGGGCTCGAAGCCCTCCGGGAAATTGTCGGTGTCGGGATCCCCGAACCCGATGTCTACCGTTCCGGTCCACCAGTATGCCATCCCCCCAAGCGAGTTCAGGATCTTGGGATCATCTCGAAACACGAGCTTGCATGCCGCAACCGCGCATTTGGGGTCTGACTGGACTGCGTCAACGAGCTCTTCAATCCAGGTACGGCTCGCCACCTCTGCGTCTTGGTTCAAGAGTACGACAAACTCCTCGGGGACCTTCGCGATGATCCGATTGTACGCTGCGCTGAAACCGAGATTCGTAGGCATGCGGATTACCTCGACCAATGGGAATTTTGAGCGAATGAGCTCCGGGGTTCCATCCACGCTCGCGTTGTCAGCGACGATTACGCGAAGGGAGGGGTAAGAGGACGACAGAACGCTCATCAGACACGCCTCGATATACTGAACGCCGTTGTAGCTCAGGACGATCACCGCAACCGGCGGGCGGTCAGTCTGAGGCACTGCGATCTCCTACCACCGAGCGGAGGGGGTGCTCCGTCCGTCGCAACGCATGTCGGACTTCTAAGCTTTCGAACACCATCGCTCCGATAATTGCTCGGTCCGGGACGCGTCGGTTTGTCTGGATCTGCCTTCGCTTCGTCAGAGTGTCCGGGAGCATTCGGAGGTTCCAGTGCCAAGCCGACAAGACGGCAACCAGCAAGCGTCGATTGACGAGAGCGAGCCCAAATGCTTTCGCGAGTTTGACTGCAAGGAGGAACGGCGCGATCCAAACGAGCGTCGTCAGACGGTAGTTCTTGATGAGCGCACGGATTTCGTTCCGTTCGAGAAAGTATACCATCCGGTTGAATTTCAGCGCTGATCCGCGCCATTTATGGTGGACGACAACACGCTCGTCCAGCGCGATATCGTAACCGAGCAGTCGTACGCGCCAGCTCCAGTCCAGATCATCGGCATACATGAACATCCGCTCGTCGAAACCACCGGCTTGCTCCCATACGTCGCGACGCGTTGCAAACACGGTCCCGACGGCATAGAATGGACGCGGGTAAGCATCCCCTCGAAACTCTTTCTGACCGGCTCCAATCGCGCGGTTCTGTCCAAATCCCAGGAAGTCGAGGAGCCCACCTGCTGAGTTGATTTTTTCGGGATGATCCAGGTACAACGCGATTCCTCCGGCGCAGCCCGTTTTCGCGTTGGAGAGGTTGGATTCCAGCAACTCAAGCCACTTCGGCGGAACGACGACATCGTCGTTCAAAAAAACGAGAAGACTTCCGGTCGCCTCGGTTGCGCCCAAATTCCAACCTCCCGCGGACCCGAGGTTACGACCTGACTTGACGAATCGTACTGCTGGGAACTCTGGCCCGACAGTCTTTGTGCAGGAGTCAAGGGAGGCGTTGTCGACGACGATGATTTCCGCCTCGCAGGCATCTGAGAGCAAGACGCTCCTCAGACACTTCCGGAGTTGTTCTGCGCCGTTGTAATGGACGATCACGACGGACGTATCGTGCGCAGACGGACTATCCCGTACTCGAAGTTCCATGATGCCAGATCCTAGTGCAGCACGAGCCCCGTGGCGGCCACAGTACGCCCGCGTACCTCAGCAGGAGACGGTCCCATTTGCGCGCACCACACACCACGTGACCCAGGTTGATTCGGGGCAAGCCTAATAAATCCCGACGTCTCCGAGTCATGGCATATCCTAATGCGCCGAAGGCCCCCATCGCCGAGCGACGTGGCGTCGAAGTCGATCCAAGGGCTCACAGAACTTGTCGTCGCACTCGAAGGAAGAGTCGAACGGGTCCTCTCTCGGAATCGGTATTTTGGAGTGCTTGTCCTTCTCCTGACCGTCGTATTCTTTGCGCGCTTCGCATCGATTGCCCTGTCCGTCCCAACAGTCGGTCCGGACTATGGTCACTATCTGATTGCGGCGAACTGGTATGCAGGCGCGGACCGGAGTGGCGAGGGGCCCTTCGACCCTCCGTTCGTGCCGATGCTCGTGCTTGCGTTGGCCCCTTTGGTCGGAAGGATCCCCGCGCTCCAGATCCTAGGGGCGGCGGCACTGGTCTCGCTCTTCCCGGCGGCGGTCTACTTCATGAGCAAGTTCGTGCCACGTTGGGCCGCCCTGCTCGGCTCAGCCGTTTTCGTTCAATGGCAGACGTTCGTGGAGTTCATCACCTTCGGCGGCGTCACGAACCTGTTCGGCATCGCGTTCAGCCTCGTCTTGTTTCGCCTACTCTATGAGACGCTGGATGAACCAGTCCGAGGCTGGCGTCCGCGGCGCAAGGATGTCGTGGCCTCTGCCGTCCTTTTCCTTATCGTCTCGACGCACCACTTCACCGCTCTTCTCGTCGGCGCCACGCTCCTCGTCTGGATTTCGTTCCACCTCCTGCTGCGGACGAGAGATCGCCATGCGAGCGGATGGACGGCGATTCGGGTTGTGGCGCTCGGTGCCCTGCCGAGTCTCCTTTACGTCCCGTACCTCCTTTCCCTCGTAGCAGCGGATATCGGCGGGGGATTCGGGCAGCCGACCCCACTCGGGACCCTTTCGTTTGCGATCGTGTATCCGTGGCGCGTCACCACTGAGGTCTGGATTGCGTTCCTGATCCTCGCGCTCTTGGCCGTCACGCGGTTCGGACCGTCCTCTCCTCTTTTGCCCGTCGTCAGTGCGCTCTCGCTGACTCCTCTTGTCCTCGAAATGACCATTCTCGCATCGCATCCGGTGCGGACCCTATTCTTCTTGGAGTTTCCACTGGTGTTCCTCGCGCTCGTCTGGTCCGTCCGGGGAGCACCAGCGAAGTCGTTCGGGCTCCGTTCCGGAACCCCTCATGCACTCGGCGAGGCGATCTGTGTCGGAGTGTTCGTGGTCGCCCTCCTCGTGCTCCCAAGTTCGGGCGCTGCTCTGCAGATTGAAGGAATGAGCTACTCGCATCAGTTCATGACCGTCCAGACGCTCCAAGCGTTCGACTGGATCGCGAGGAACACCCCTCCGACCTCCGTCTTCGCGGTCGATGCAATTGAATCACCGGCTTTCAACGATCGATGGATGGGCATGGCCACCGGGTGGTGGCTCGAGGGCTACGCGGACCGCAAGGCAATCTACGAGGCAAATCCACCTCTACTTTCGTCCCTTCCAAAATGGGAGGATGCCCGGGACGCAAACCGCCTCTTCGCCGGGGACACCATCTTCGAAGACGGGCTCCTTCGGGTCGCAGACGGGTTCCCATTCGACGATGGGGCGGCCCCGAAGGTTTACACGGGGTATTTTCAAGACTATCGCGAGTTTGTCGGCTTCGCAGTGCCACGGCTTGTCAACACGAGCACAGGACAGGCCTTCACGTTGGTCCTTGGAGCCGATCCGAATTTCGGCCGAGGGTTGGAGGGCGGCGTCGGCTGGGTCACGGGTAACTACTCCGGCCCGGGATTCACAGGTTCTCGTTCGACCCTGTATAGCCATCAAAACGAGACGGTGACGCTCGAACTCACGTTGAGCTTCAATCCGAACGCGGCGTGGAACGCCGTGGAGATGACGATCAGACTCCCGTCGTGGACCCTTGTGGACTTGGGTTCTATGGGCCAAGGCGTCATCGGCTGTCGCGTGCCGGACATGTTTGGCTACCAGACGCAGGTCGGACGAATCACGTTCGCAACCACGAACCTGAGTGTCTCGTCCCAAGTCTCACAACTTGGGACCCCGGGCGAGGGCGGAATCGGCCTCCGCTGGAATTCCGAAGGCTCATTCATGAAGCTCGATGCGACCGTGGCGCTGACGCAGCTCTCGTCCTTGGGGACCGCGCCTCACCCTCCGTTCATGCGGACCTCCACGCAGATCCTCGCAGACCATTCGATTGGTTTTCTCTTCATCACAGCGCAATCTGCCTCGAACATCCAGAGGTTCGATCGCCAGGCTGTACGATTCTCGCGGGTGTTCACGAACTCCGCCGCGGTCGTCTTTCGCGTAGGCTGATTCGTGATGCGGTAAACACCGTCAGCTCCAATCGGTCACCATGCAGCTCGAGGTCGCCAGCACAGTAACCGCGTAACCGGGCTCATAGGTGGAAATGCCCCGACAATCCCGTAAAGTCATTCATCGCGTCTCTCGAGTTCTGCCAGGAACAGGTACCCCCACTCGTTGAATGGAGCCTTGTCGGCAAGACGGTCCTCGAGCAACCCTGCGATTCGTGAGATAGGTCCTACGCGATCATACTCAACGGCTAGGTTCCAGGGTGGCAGTAGGATTTGTAACCCTTCGAGGCGACGCAGTGCGAACCCCCCGTTGAAAAACCGAAGAAAAGCGCGAGGGGAGTAAAACCGCGTCGGGATCACGTAGTTTCGCTGGGACGGGTGGCAAGTGATCGGCACAGGGACATCATGTCCTAGTCGACGGAACGCTTTCCTGGGCCTGAGGACTAGCGGATAGAATAGTATCTCGAAGAGCGAAGCTTGGTTGACCACTGAGCAAATGAACTTCCCCCCAGGCCGCAACAAACGTGCCATCTGTTGAGCGATGACTGGGAGTCGTGGTTCGAAATTGAGAACACCTCCGTGAGAATATGCACCGTCGAACGATCCTTCGCCAAACTCCTGAACGAGAGTTCCGACATCATGGGCAGGCATTCTCCTACATGCCAGGTTCCTCAGTCCTGCGTCGTAAGCTCGTTTCTGTAGTAGATCTACCATCCTTTGAGAGATATCTGTTGCGAGCACTTCGACGCCGAAGGCCGCCAAGGCCAACGCTTCAATTCCCGTGCCCGATCCTATTTCCAGGACACGGAAACCTGGTCTAAAAGCGCTCAGCAAAGCGGACTGCATTCGCTTGCGAAGTCGGTTGTTTATCGAGTTCTCTAGTTCCACATCGTCATAGATGTCGGAAATCAGGTCGTAACCGTGCGCGACAAGGCTGTAGTATTCTGAAGTGGGGCCGAATGAAGGCAGCCTCATTCTCAGTCGCCGTCAAGGATGGGTGGCCATCCTCCGTCTGTGGTTGCGTTCTCGGGGTGACATTCAAAATGGGCTCCGATCGAAGTATGCTGGATAGACGGGCCGCACCTGCGCCAGACGTGTGCCCCTGGGCGATCGGCCATTTTTAGAGTCCTCTGGCACCATACATCGCGGTGATTAGGTCCATGGTCTCCCCGATGTCGTAGCCCGCCTTTGCAACAATCCGATCGCGGGTCATGATTCTCCGGTAACCGACGAGTGGTCGCGAGAGAAAGAAGAGGTGGGAATATTTCCTGGTGGTCAGTGCGACGAGTAGTCCATTCTTCTCAATGAGAATTTTTACGGGGTAACGTTCCGATATTACCTTCCCAGCTCGACCTTGGGTCATCCGCAAGTTGCCTCCAGACATTCGTCAGTTGAGTCTATCCGATGTCGCGATTTTCAACTCCTGGTGCCATCAATCTTGGAATACCTCGTAAGGGTACTTGACTCGTTGCAAGAACTCGAGGCGCTCCACCGCGTCCTTGTTGCGCGACTTCAGCCGATGGGCAAACTCGTATGCGCATCTCGTTGCCGCCCGGCTCAATCGGTCCACAATCGAGAGAAACCGCGGATGCACTGAGACTCGCAAGATGAATCGCCCGACTAGGCTGGGTTCGGGCCGGTCGTTCCCCGCGAAGAGTTTTTGGCTGAGTTGCGGGAAGTGTTGAAAAATCCACTCATTTTTCGTGAGCATTTTAGCGAAAAATTCGTCACCTACGAGAGGATTACAATGGAGAAGTTCGAAGGCAAGCCCCTGGTCCTGCCGCGCGAAAGGGGTTGCTTCCGAGTGACTCCAGATGACGTTTATGCAGATCAGCTTTCGGAATCCTCGGGACCGCCACCTCAAGAGGGCAGCCTTGAGGCCGATGGCAAGGGCGACTCCGTAGACAAGGTACTTCGTGCCGTCACGGGTGAAGAGGTCGAAGTCAACGTCATCCCCATTTGTGTAGCCTCCCGAAGCGGCAGATCCCGAGAGAGCGACGCAGTCCACGACCGGACAAGCCCGGATTAGGTCATGCGCGAATTCCTTCGCGACAGACAATGCTTCGCCATTTTGGAGGTGGTGACTCGCAACCCTCGACCTTGATTTGGCGACCAGTCGCTGATTTCCGTGCAAATAGACGAAGCCATCCATGATGGACATCGCGGTCGATTCTCGAGCCAATGTCAGAACCTGTGATGGATCAACAGAACCGCCCAGGAGTTCGGCCGCGAGCGTGTCGACGGAAGGTGCGTAACCCCACTGGTGCATCAGGGCGAGTGTGTCCAGTGCCCGTTTAGCAAAGTCGTTACTGCCGAGTGACGGAACGCTATCAGCCAGGCTCGACTGCAGATTGCTCCCCACTCGCCGTTACTACTCTGATAGTATAAACCTTTCCCAACAAGTTGAATCCTTCCTGCGCTGCTTGGTCGGGCGAGTGGTCTACGAGGGGTTCAACAAATCGGACAGCAGAAGGAGACGCCGCACCCGCTCGTCGAGCGGGGGATAGCGGCTGAAAACGCCTCGCCCGGGTCCGAGGATGCTGAGGCCCCAGGACGGTTTCGGTGGGGGTCCTCGGGTCGCGATTTTCAGGAGGGCCGAGGCGAGGGACGCGGGCTTACCCGTCGACCGGCTGCCCATCTCGTCCGCGAGGTATTCGCGCTCCCGGTGGACGGCCGGGTCGAAGAATTTGCTGAACGGGTCGAAGAACAGGATCTGCGACAGGACGCGGGAGAACACTTTGAACTCCGCGTCGTGGTGTTTCAGGTGCATCATCTCGTGAGCGACCACTGTCTCGACTTCCTCGCGGTCGAGGAGCGAGACGAGCCCGCGGGACACGAGGATCGTCCGCTCGGGCCCCCCGACTGCCATCGCAAGCGCGCGGTCCGATTCGACCATTCGGACTTGGGCGTGTGGAACGCCTTCGAATTCGCCGAGGACCTTCACAAAGTGCGAGAGCCAAGCCTGGTCCTCGCGGAGTTCGCGTGGAGAGAGCTTCCGGAGCACCGCGGCGTTTCCGTATTTCCAGACGATGGAGGAAACCACCGCCGAGGCGGCAATTCCTCCGACCACGGCCCCGAGCACGGCCCAAGGGACGCCATTTCGCGCATACGCCACCATCCGGGCCTGCGAGACGCAGAGGACGAGGCTCCCGGCCACGAACGCCCAGAAGAAAATCGACAGAGCGTACAGTCCGGTCAGGAGGCTCACACGCAGCTTCGCATTGCGGCTGTTCGTGAGGAAGACGTACAGTAAGGTGCCCATCGAGGCGAGACAGACCGTGACCACGGACAGCGAGAGGGGTGAACGCCAGTATGCCTGGAGGGCCTCGCCGATGATCTCGAAGAAGCTAGCCATCCCGCTTCTCCCTGGATTGCCGTTTCTCGACCTCCGTCCTCAGCGATCCGAGCTGATCCTTCGGAAGGGAGGATGGATTCTCGAGCAGGTAGGAGACGGCCGCCCCGCCGAAGGTGTTCAGCACGCGATCGATCATCGCGGCCATCGCCTTTCGATAGGCCCGGCCCTCTTTCAACCGGTAGTAGATTTTCTTCTCGCTCTCCTTCCGAATCGCGATGAGGTCCTTGTCGACGAGCCGGTAGAGAGTCGTCGTCACGCTCGTGTACGCGACATCGCGTGTCTTCCGCACTTCGTCGTAGATTACGCCCGACGTCGCCGGCCCTAGGTTCCGGACAGCACGGAGCACTGCCAACTCGAGGTCGCCAAGCTCCATACGAATACTAGAACGATAGTAATCTAGTTAAAGCTTGCCCACGACGGCCAAGCCTCGAAGGCAGGCCCGCCGGAGGCTCACGCTAGCGCGCCGGCCTGCGTCGCCAGCTCCGTGAACCGCTTCGAGAGAATGTCGAGCCCCGCGACCAGGACGGCCTTCGAGGTGAGCGATCCGTCCGTCTCGAACTCCAGCACGATCCGCCTCGGGTCGTTGCCCACCTTGACCGAATCGACCTTGTACTGCTCGGCGAACTTCTTGCACGTCGCGCAGTCCGACGCCAGCTCGACCGTCTCTTCCTCCCCGGTCGCGGTCGACTGCATGTGGCTCTCGCAGAACGGGACGTCCGGATCGAGGGGGTCGAGCGCCTTGCCGCCCGCCTTCAGGATCGGGTAGTACCGATAGCCGACGCCGTGGGTCGCCTGCCACTTCGCGTGGTCCTTGCCCGTTCCGAGGACGGCGGTCGCGTAGATGAGCATCGCCTGGCCGTCCCCGAGCTTGACGATCGGGATGGCCGCGTCCGTCGGCTTCAGCTTCGCGTCCCCGATCGGCTCGAGGTCCGCCGACGTCACGAGGCCGGGACCGCGCTTGTTGACGGAGTATATGATCGTGCAGTTCGGGCAGCCTTCGCCGTGGCACGTCGGACAGTCCTCCCGGCGGTTGTACAGGCCGAGGTCCGTCGGGATCGGGATCAGGCCGAGCCGATGCGAGATCATCTCGTCGAAGAGCGGGCTCACGCTCTCGTATTCCTTGCCGTCCTCCGCCCGGATCGGCCCGAGGTGGAACTCGACGTCCTCGATCGCCATCTTGGGAACGTCGGCCACGAGGACGCGCCGGATCGCGTTCGCGAACGTCGGCTCCGTCTCCTCGAGGAGGAGCCGCATCGCGTCCGGCGCCTGCGACAGCACGCGGATCTTCATCTCACACCCTCCGACCGCGCCGTCCGCCCTTCGCCTTCGTGCCGTCGTGGGGCACCGGCGTCACTTCCTCGATCCGGCCGATCCGCAGGCCGGCGCGGGAGAGGGCGCGGATTGCGGCTTGCGCGCCCGGGCCCGGCGACTTCGACTTGTTTCCGCCCGGCGCGCGCACGCGCACGTGGATCGAGTCGATGCCTTTCTCCTTCGCGGCGTCGGCCACGCGCTCGGCCGCCTTCATCGCGGCGTACGGCGACGCCTCGTCCTTCGCCGCCTTGACCACCATGCCGCCTGTTGCCTTCGTGATCGTCTCCGATCCCGTGATGTCCGTGAGGGTGATGATGATGTTGTTGTACGACGCGAAGATGTGGGCGACACCCCAACGCGGCACGCTCAAGCCTCCTTCGCCGGATCCGATCCGGGCGGCCCGGGCTCGGCGGGCTCCTCGCCTTCCTCCGCCCCTTCCGCCACGGCGGGAGCGGAGATCTGGCCCGTCTGCCGCACGGGGTGGAGGTCGCTCGAGATCGGGGAGCGCTCGTCGTACGTGATCCCGCTCTCGTCCGTGCGGCTCACGAGGACGCCGGGGATCGTCACTCGCCTGCCGCCGATGGAGACGTGGCCGTGCACGATGAACTGCCGCGCCTGGCGCGGGGTGAAGGCGAGCCCCTTGAGGAACGTCAGCGTCTGCAGCCGACGCGACAGGATGGCCTCGACGTCGAGCGCCAGGACGTCGTCGAGGCTCGTGCCCTCGAGCGGCAACAGCCCGAGCCGGCCGAGACGACGGAGGAGCTGCTCCCTCTCCTTCTCCGCCTGCTTGTCCTTCTGCCGGACGCGCGCCTGCAGTTCCCTTGCTCGCTGACGGAATCGCCGCAGAACGTACTGGGATCGCCAGAGTTCCTTCTTGTTCTTCAGCCCATATTTCTTCAGGAGCTCGTTCTCCGCCTTGATGCGCTCGGCCTCCCACGGATGAGAAGGTCGCTCGTACTTCGCACGCGAGAACTTCGGGTCGCCCAACGACTCACACCTTGGCCGGTTCCTTCGTCTCTGCCTTCTTTTCTTCTTTCTTCTCTTCCTTCTTCCCGCCTTCCTCGGCTTTCTTCGCCTTGGCGGCTTCGAGGGCGGCCTTCTTCGTCACGCCGACCGTCAGGCCCGTGCGGCCGTTCGATCGGGTGCGCTGTCCGCGGACCTTCTGCCCGGTCTCGTGGCCGACGCCCCGATACGATCGGATCATCTTCATGCGGTTGATGTCGTCCCGGCGATGGATCTCGACGTCCGCGCCGAACGCGTGCAGGTCGAGGCCAGACTCCCAGTCCTTCGGCCGGTTCACCATCCAGTGCGGGAACGCTTC
>DASWDU010000050.1 GCA_036395115.1 Thermoplasmata archaeon
GGTGGTGGGAACACCATCAATGAAGGCGACCAGTTCCGCGTGACGGGCAACAACGTCGCCCTGACGTCGGGTAGCTATACGTTCTACCTGCTCTGGAGCGATGGCGGCCAGATCCAAACCCGGGCGTGGACGATCGCGTAGTCGTACGAACGAGGGCCGTGGCGGCCCTCTCTTCCTTGCTTTCTCGCAATCGGAATTCGGGATTGGCCGTACATCGGCGCCCGCCCCGTACGTCGCGGCACGTGAGGGTTTGCTCCGCAGGAATTTCACGGGTGTACAATAACCCGTTTATACGGTCGGCCCCTGGGTTGCATCTTGACGCCGAAGGGTCCATTCCAATGATGCGCCGGTGCCGCTGACCCTCTCCCTCCAAGGCGACCCGGCGCTTTTCCCGCTTTCCGGCGGCATTCCCACGGAATCGATATCCCCGAGCGACTCCCATCGTGGACCGTGCAGCGAGAGGAGGCGACCATGTACGACGAACACGGTGCCGTCCGCAGGATCGCGATGGCCGGATCGATCGACTCGAAGGCCGAGAGGGAACTGGCAGGCGTCGGATGGTGGGAGGTGCTGGCCATCGCCATCGTCGCGGTCGCCTTCATCTGGCAGTGGTTCCTGCGCTGACGGCTCCGGTTCCGCGCCTGGGACCCTCACCACGTCCACTTGAACTCTTCGATGGGCAGCGCGAGTGACGTCGTCGCGTCGGTGAAGCGGCTGAACTGCACCATGAAGTCCGCTGCCGTGGAGGCGTCGGGCGCCTCGAAAATCACGATTGCGTCCGGCTTCCCCAGGAGGCCGAGGAACTCGTGCACCATGACGTTGTTCGGGAGTTTCGGGTGCTTGAAGAGCCGGGTCGCATCCTCCCACTGGCCGGGGAGGACTCGGAGCTGCGTCACGAAGAGCATGGCCTCACGCGGCCGCCATCATCCGGAAGACGCTATATAACCGTGCCGCGGGCCGCTACGGCCCGTCCGTCTCGGCTCCGTCCACGCGATGTGTGCGGACATGGATCAGGTGGGACTGGGCCACCGTCGTGCCGAGGATCTTGTCGGACCACCGCTGCCGCGGGTCTCCGTCGACGACGAGGCCCGCGAGCGTGTCGAGCAGCGGGAAGGCGAACCAAAACAGCTTCGGGAAGTTCCGGATGGCGGCTTTCCCGAGGGTCATCGGCCCGCGGAGCGAGCGGACCTCGAGGCCGAGGATGAACTTGCCGATCGTGCACCGGGTGGCGGCCTCCATGGCGGTCGAGTAGGCATAGAGGCAGAAGCCCCCGAGGACGCCGTAGACCCACGTCTGCCGGATGCCTCCCAAGTACAGGAGCGACCAGAGCGGCGCGAACACCGTCGCGAGATCGAGGAAGAACGCGACGACGCGCTTCACCCAGTGGATCTGGAATGTCCGATTGTGGCCGACGAGGTCGAATCCGCTCACCATGAGTGCATCCCGCGATTCGAACGGCGTCTTGCTAGAAAAAGAATCCGTCCGCACGACGTGCCCGTGTTGACAAACACGGCCACTCAGATCGCCCATCATTCATCACAGGTCAGCGTTTTTCGATCATCACGGTGGCGGCCGAACAAGGCCTCCGTCGCTGAAAGGTTTTGTGTCGGATCCCGAGACGACGACACCTATATCTCCGGCCCTCCGCTTGGGCCATTTCGGTGGAGCCTTCGGCGATGGTGGTTCGCATCGAAGGGATCCTCGCGGACCTCGTGCAACCGGCCGACTACATCCGCTGGGAGTACCTGTCCCGCCAGCGCCTCCTAGCGACCCAGATTACGAGCTTCCGCGAACACGTCCCAGCGCGGGTCCTCGACATCGGATGCGGGAATGGCGCCCTCTCCCTGACCCTCTCGGAGGCCGCGGGGTTCGACCTGGTCGCGATGGACATCCTCCCTCTCCGCACCTCCGCGGTTCAGGCCCGGAAGCGAGGCCGCGAGAGGCCGGCGACCCTCCACGTCCTCCTCGCGAACGCGGAGAGGGGCCTGCCTTTCCGGGACGAGACGTTCGAGGCGGTCGTGGCGACGGAGGTCCTGGAACACCTCGACGAACCGGTCCGCCTGCTCGGTGAAGTCCACCGGGTCCTGCGACCCGGAGGCCGCTTCTTCATGACGACACCCAATGCCGAGGCGCTCCCGTACCGACTCTTGCGGTTTCTTCCGGACTCCGTCGTGCGCAACCTGGCTGGTCCGCTGACGCACGGAGCCCTCCATCCGGAACTCCTCCACGACCCGTCGCACGCGACGACGCCAAGCCATCCGGACGAGCATCGAAGGGAGGGATTCACGCTCTCGGAACTCCGGTCGCTCGGGGCTCGGACCGGCTTGCGGGTCGTCCGGCGCTTCGCGTACCGCATCCCTCTCCCCGACCGCGTGATGAACGCGGTCCCCCGCCGCCTCTCGCGACGGCTCGCGGTCCTTGGGACCCGACCCCTGCCGATGGGCCTACAACTGTACGCGGAGTTCGAGAGAGCGTGAGGATGGGATGTCCGCAATCCGACTCGTTGCGTACCACGCGGGCCAGTGCGATCCGAAGAAATGCACCTCACGCCGCCTCGAGCGGCTTGGCCTGATGACGTTCGTCCCGCGACCCTCCTCGTTGCCCCGCGGAGCCGTGTTGCTCACCCCGAAGGCGGAACGGGCCCTGTCGCCCGCCGACGCGCCGCGCGCGGAGCGGCACGGCCTCGCGGTGATCGACGTCTCGTGGAAGCGGGGGACCTTCCCGACGGTCCCGCACGCCACGCCGCGGGCGCTCCCCTATCTCCTCGCGGCGAATCCAGTGAACTACGGAAAGCCGTTCGTCCTGTCGTCGGTCGAAGCGCTCGCCGCGGCCCTCGTAATCTTCGGACGAGAGCCGGAAGCGCGTGCGATCCTCTCGAAGTTCACGTGGGGAAATCAGTTCCTCACCTTGAATCGCGAGCCCCTCGACGCGTACGCGCGCGCGAGAGACAGCGCGCAGATTGTCGCCGCGCAGGCCGAATTCGTCTAGCCCTAGAGTTCGGAGGTTTCGTCCGCCGACGCGAGGCCGGCCAGGCCCAAATCAGGACATCCCCGAACGACCGCCAAGGTTTCATCATCCCGGGTTGCGGTCTGATCCGTTCGAAATGAAGGCCGAGGATCGTGCCCTCTCCGTGGTGGTCCCGGTATTCGTCGTGGTCGTCGCAGGAGCCTACGCCCTCTCCGTCCACGCGGCGCTCCTCGTCCCCGCCGAGAGGGTCTTCTCCGAGACCGAGGCCCGGACGTGGGTCCTGCACTTCACGGTTTCCGCGGCGGGCGCGCACGTGGTCGGAGCGTGGACCGCGTTCGATGGGTACGGATGGATCGGCCTCGTGGTCTTGAACGGGACCGTGGAGAAGCCTTGGCCCCCTCCCCTGCTATTCTGCCCCTCGAATATGCGTGGACCCGGTTCAACGGAACCATCGACGCTCCCGTCACCGCAGGTCCGCATACGATGTACTGGACCACCGGATACTGTTCGGACGCCTCGAAGATCGTCGTGACCGAACCGATCCTCATCGGGGACCGCTGACGACGAATCCACCGCGAACGCAGGGTCATTTGAAGTCCGGCGGCAGCAGATCCGGAATGCCGTCCGTGATCTCGTAGCGGTGGTTGCAGTTCTTGCAGAACAAGGACCCTTCGAGGATCTCCTCTTTCTCCGTCTTCACCGTGAGTTCCAAGTCGCCCTTGCAAACGGGGCAGCACAGGATCTCCATGAGGTCCCGCTTCATCGAGCGTGGAATTGCGGCCCGCGGCTTAAGCCCATCGCGGTCCCAAGCCGTTCGAGGGCTGCGCCAAAAGCCTCTTGCGACGCCCTCCCTTCTGGAGGACCTCGCGCCCTCCGCGGATTCCCGAGAACGGATAAATAGGGGCTCCCTCATGGGCGCAACCTCCCGGAGGGTTATCGCGTCGTGGACGAAGGGAAAGGATGGCTCCGCGCCCCGTGGCGGACGGCTGCCATCCTCGTGCTGATCCTCGGCCTGGCCCTCTTCGTCCGCGTGTACTTCGTGTACGGCCTCGCCTTCGCGGGCGCTCCGAGCACGTGCGACGCGAACACCCTCATCGAGGTCTCCGGCGGGTCGGACTCATACTATTGGGACCGCGCCCTCTGCTATTCGTTCCAGACCGGGAAGGACCTCGGGAAGGACTGCATGACGAACTTCCCGGTCTGTTTCCAGAACCCGAGGCCGCCGCTCTTCCCGTGGTTCTCGTTGCTCGTCGGGCGGACGCTCTCGCCCCTCTTCCCGAGCGCCTGGAACGCGGTGGAATTCGTCTTCCTCCTGTCCACGGGCCTGTTTGGCGCCTTGACGGTCTTCCCGACGTACGCGCTCGGCAAGGAGGCGTTCGGCCGGAAGGCCGGAATCATCGCGGCGTTGCTGCTCGCGGTTAGCGTGGGCCACCTCCAGCGGAGCAATGCGACCGACGCGGACCACGACGCCTTCACCCTATTCTTCGTCGTCACGACGTTCTACTTCTTCCTGCGCGCCCTCAAGACGATGAAAGGCCGCCGCTGGGTCGAGAACTGGTTCCGGCGAGAGTCGATTTCCGCCGGGGTGGGCGGGTTCTTCCGGGAGAATCGGACGAGCGTCCTGTACGCGCTCTTGGCGGGCCTCTGCGTCACCGTCATCGCCCTGGCGTGGCAAGGCTGGGCGTACGTCAGCGTGATCTTGCTCGTCTGGTTCGCCGCGGAGATGTTCGTGGACCGCTTCCGCAACGAAGACCCGATGGGCGCCTGGATCCTGTTCGTGATCGCCCTCGCGACGCCCATCGCCCTCGCGTTCCAATGGTACTACGTACGGAACAACATCCGCGTCTGGTTCGACGTCCCCGCGTACCTCTTCCTCGCAGCGATGGTCCTCGGCCTCGCCTTCACCGTGACGCGCGACTACCCGTGGACGCTCGTGATTCCGAGCACCCTGATCGCCGGCGGCGTCGGGCTCGCGGTCGCCGTCGTCGTGAACCCGACCCTCGCGAGCGCGTTCGTCACGGGCGCGGGCTACTTCATCCAGTCGAAGCTCGTCACGACGATCGCAGAGGACCAGGCGCCCGGGATGTCCCAGCTGATCCTGAGCTTCGGCCTCTTCACGTTCGGCATGAGCCTCGTCGCGATCGCGTACATGTTGTGGCAGATCCCGCGGCGGCGCGACCCCGCGTACCGGATCGCGGTGATTTGGACCGTCGTCGCGGCCTTCATGGCCATCACGGCGGCGCGGTTCATCTTCAACGCATCGCCCGCCTTCGCGATCGCGGCGGGGTATGCGATCGACCTGGTCCTCGTCCGGGCGGACTTCGCGACCATGCGGCGCACGTACCGCTCGCTCGCGGAGGGGAGCTGGCGCAACGCGGTCCGGAAGTCCCTGAAAGTGCGGCACATCCTCGCGGCCTTCGGCATCGTGTTCCTCGTCCTCGTGCCGAACGTCTGGTTCGGCCTCGACGCGGCGATCCCGTTCGAACTGAAGACGCAGTACGACCGCCAGGTCGCCTCCACGCTGCCGTCGTTCCTGCGCGCCCCAGGCTACAATCCGAGCAGCACGAGCCCGTTCTACTTCGGGGCGTTCGGGTACACCTTGCCCAAGGTCACGGACTACTATCCCGCGGCGTGGACCTGGTTTCGGACGCAAGACGCGGGCGAACCGCCCGAGCTGCGGCCCGCCTACCTGTCGTGGTGGGACTACGGCTTCGAGGCGGTCGACCGGGGCGCCCATCCGACGGTCGCGGACAACTTCCAGAACGGCTACGCGCTCGCCGGCCAGTTCCTCACCGCCCAGAACGAGACGCAAGGGATTGCGCTGCTCGCGGTCCGGCTCGTCGAGGGTGACTACTGGGCGCACGGCCGCACGATCGGCCCGGAGGTCCGGGACGCCTTGTCGGCGTACGGCATCTCGGCAGACGCGTTCGCCGGCGTCCTGCGCCACCCGGACCAGTACGTGGCGCTCGTCCTCGCGGACCCCCTGACGTACGGCGTCTGGGATTCGAACATGCACCCGTTCAACGCGCAGTACATCGTCCTGACACACCTCCTCACCGCACGAATGGGCGAGGAACGCATGGTCGACCTGTACCACGCGCTCCGGGACGCGACGGATCGGGACATCGGCTACTTCGCGGTCGACTCGCGCCTGTTCCCGATCAGCGCGCAGAACACGGGCATCTTCTACGCCCCGGTCAAGCTGGCGGACCACCGGGTCA
This sequence comes from Thermoplasmata archaeon, assembly GCA_036395115.1. NCBI lineage: Archaea > Methanobacteriati > Thermoplasmatota > Thermoplasmata > Thermoplasmata archaeon. The sequence continues at coordinate 6,189 of DASWDU010000050.1, forward strand.
TCCAGCTCCCGGACGGCCGCGTCCTCCCGGCCGAGTTCTTCCAGATCTTCGTGAACACGACCCGGGCGTCGAACGTCCAGATCCAGTTCGTGCAGCCCGGGGACCAGATCACGAGCCAGCGGATCGCGTACCAGCCGGCGTTCTACAATTCGATGTTTTACCGCGCGTACGTCGGGTATTCCCCCCCGGAGATCGGCTTCCCCAACAACCCGACGATCCCCGGGTTCGATCCCGGAATGCAGGGGTTCCCACCGGAGCCCGCGTGGAACCTGACCCACTGGCGCGTCGTCTACCGTACGTCGTACTTCAACCCGTTCCCGGACGTCGCGAACCACACGGACGCCTGGCAGGCGATGAACTACGTCGACGCCCAGAAGAAGCAGGCGGACATCCAAGCGGGGAAGATGAAAGGGACCGTCGACCTGAGCACGCTGAGCACCGTGGCGAACGGCGTCGTGTTCCTGCGGTACTACGACGGCGCCTGGGTCAACGGGACCGTGTCGGCGGATGGCGTGCCCCTCGCGCGCGTCAACATCACCGTGACGGACGAGCTCGGGACGCCGCACTACTGGACGACGACGGATGCGGGCGGGCGCTACAGTGCGCTCGTGCCCTTCGGCAACGTCACGATCACGGCGTCCGTTGGACGGCGGTCGACGAGCCTGATCGGGACGCGCACCCTTGCGGCGGCCACGCTCCCCGTGTCGGAAGACCAGGCGATGCGCGTGCCTTCGGACTCCGACGGCGACGGCATCCCGGACTGGATCATGACCCGGGACCTGCACGTCCCCGCGCACTCGGAGAGCGGCACGCTCTTCTTCGACCTGGACCGGAACGGCGCCTTCCAAGCGGGCGACGCGGTCCTGCCGGGCGCGACCCTCACCTTCACGGACAAGGAGTTCCCGTACGCGCGGACCGCCACGAGCCGGCCGGATGGCTCGTTCACGGTGTCGCCGATGCCGGCGGGCACGTACGCCGTGACGGTGCAGGCGAATAGACATACGGTCCGCGCCGCCGACGGCACGATCGGGACGTCGGACGTGACGGCGAACGTCGCCGTGCCGTACGCGAACGTGCGGGGAACCGCGAGCTCGAGCCTCGGCGGCCCCGTCGCGGGCGCGTCGCTCGAGGCCGTCGACGCGACGAACGGGACCACCCTCCGGTTCACGGCGGATCGCGAAGGGTCGTACCTGATCCGGCCGCTCATGGCGGGGAACTACACCGTCACGGCGGCGTCCGGCGACATTGCCTCGAACCCCGCGCGCGTGCGGGCGCAGAACTCCGACTTCTTCCTGAACCTGACGCTCCGGCCGTCGGGCACCGTCGCGGGCAGCACGACCCTCTTCGGGACGGACCAGCCGTTCGCCAGCCTCGACTTCCAGGCCGCGACGGACCCCTCGACGGTCCGCACGGCGACGTCCGACGCGTCCGCCCGGTACTCGATCCGCCTCCCGGCCGGGGAGTGGTTCGTCTCCGGACGGTTGTACCAGGGCACGACGCTCTACGCGTCGTTGGGTCGCGTCCTCGTCGCCGCCGGCGCCACGACCGCCTTCGATGCGATGTTCGTCCAGGGCGTCCGGGTCGGCGGCACCGTCTTCGACCCGAATCCCGCCATCCGGAACCCGCAAGCCTCCGTCGCGTTCACGAACGGGGCGGGCCAGCGGTGGCTCACGACGAGCGCGAGTGGCGGCTACCTCGCCTTCCTGCCCACGGGCACGTACGACGTCGAGGCGTTCACCGCGGCCGCGGCGTCGTTCAGGTCCGTCGCCTTGACCGGCAGCCGGACGGTCGACATCCGCCTGGTGAACGCCTCCGAGGCGGTCCGCGGGTCCGTCTACCGCGACGTGAACGGAAACGCCGCGCTCGATCCGGGCGAGGCGGTCGCCGGCGCGCACATCGCCCTGACGGACGACGCTGGGGCGCACATCGCCCTGACGACGAACGCAACGGGCGGGTTCTTCGTCCCCCTGTTCGGGAACCACACGTACCAGGGCTCCGTGTCCGCCCTCGGGTTCGAGACGCGCGCGATCCCGACCTCCTCGCCAGCGGGCCTCCGAACCCTCTTGCCGATTGCCCTCGTCCCGACCTCCGTCGACGTCCGAGGGAGCGTCCTGCTCGGCGGCGCCCCGCTCCTGAATCGACCCGTCACGGTCCGCGCGGTCGCCATCGGCGAAGGCGCGGTCGCGCAGACGGCCGTCACCGACTCGAACGGCGGCTACGGCTTCCGGGTCGTCCCGGGGACGTACGACCTCGTCGTGGACGAGAACGTCTCGACGACGCGCGACTCGAGGTACCAGAACGAGGAATCGAACGGCATCGACGTGTCCGTCGGCCAGGCGGCCCTCGGCGTCGACATCGCGATTGTCGTCCGCACCCGAGTGACGGGGAACGTCACCTTGTCCGGCGCCCCACAGTCCGCGTCGCTGTCGTTCGACGGACCGGAGCACCGAACCGCCGAGGCGACGACGGCAGGGTTCGAGGTCTACCTCGTGCCGGGCTCCTACGCCGTCTACGGGACCAAGCAAATCGTCCCGGAGGTGTATGCATTCATCTCGACCGCGACGGTGCCGGCGACGAACCTGACGTTCGCGCTCGTCAAGGCGACGCGCGTCGCGGGCCACGCCCTCTTCAACGGCGCGGGCGTCGTCGGGCCGATGCCCGTCTCCTTCGCGCGGGCGGAGGGCGGCCTCGTGAACGTCTCGACCGACTCCTCCGGCGCGTACACCGCGTACCTCGTCCCCGGCAACTACACCGTCACGCTGACCGGGACGAACTCCGCGACCGAGGCGGGCGTGCCGCGCTTCTACGCGTACGCCTTCACGGGCGGCCTCGCGGTCGCACCCGGGGTCGCGGAAATCTCGTTCGACATAGCCGTCTCGCGGAGCTTCGACAACACGACCGTCTCGGGGACCGTGAGCTTCGGCGGATTCGGTGTCGACGCGACCGTGACGTTCAACGCCCGGGGAGGGGGCGCGATCACCGCCACCGCCTCGTCCGGCTCAAACGGCTCCTATTCGGTGGGGCTCGCGCCGGGCACGTACGACGTGTATGCGTCTCGTGCCCTCGGGAGCGCCGTGTCGTTCTTCCAGATCACCGTCCCCCATGCCTCCGAGTCCGTCCGCGACATCGCCCTGGCGAGCGGGTTCGCCCTTTTCGGCGTGACGACGGACCCGCGGGGAGCGCGGACGTCTGCGTCCATTGAAATCCAGTCGACGGCGACACTCGAGCTGACGTCGGACGGGAGCGGATCGTACTCGACCGTCCTGCCCACGGGCGTCTACACGATCACGGCGACGAAGGCGGCCACGGAGAACGGGATCTCCGTCACGTACCTAGCCACGACGTCCGTCGCGCTGCAGTTGGACACCGTCGCGAACCTCGCCCTCGAAAAGGTCGTCTCTCGGTCCGTCGTCGTGTCGTGGGACGCGTCTCAGCGGCAGGCGATCGCCGCCGGTTCGTCGGCGACGTACACGATCGTCGTGCGGAACACGGGCAACGTCGCGGACACCTGGTCGCTCTCCGGCCGCCCCGCCGACTGGCAATTCGCTTTCGCGCCCTCGACGGTCTCCCTGAACTTCGGGGCCTCCGGCACGAGCGCGGCCGTCAGCGTGACGCTCACGAGTCCGTCGGACGCCCTCGTGGACCACGGCACGATCACCCTCGTCGCGACCTCGACGACGGACGGGACGACCCAAGGCACCGTCGACGTCCAAGTCGACATCGTCCGGACGCGCGGCCTCTCCCTCACCCTCGATCCGAACTCCGGCGTGTTCGACGGCCGCTTCCTGAACTACACGCTTACGATCAAGAATTCCGGGAACGCCGACGAGACGATCGACGTGGAGATCACGAACCCCGATGACCTCGCGGCGGGCGGTTGGACCGCCCGGCTCGGGACGGTCGGCGGGCCCGCGAACGACATCCGCTTGTCCGACGTCACCGTCCCGGCGAACTCGACGACGAAGGTGCGCCTCCAGTCGCAGTCGTCCGGCGGCGCGAGCGGTGCGACCGCCATCGTGCGCGCCTCCGCGCAGGACTCGATGGCCGTCGCTTCGACGGGGTTCTTCACGCTCCAGCTGCCGGCCCTTGCCGCCGGGGCCGTCACGGAGGGTGGGCCGGACATCGCCCACGAGGTGCCGCTCAACATGCAACTCGTCGCGGCCCTCGTCGCGGGCGCGGCCGCGGTCGGGGTGGGCCTGTTCCTCACCCGGAGGCGGTGAACTGGCCGCGCGCACGGCGATCCTGGGGGCCGCAGTCTTGCTGGCGGTCTTCGCCCTCGCGGTCCCTTCGGCCACCGCCCAGTTGCCGCTCGTCGTCAACCTCACGGGTCCTTCGTCCCTCGCCCCGAGCCAACGGGCGGCGTACAACCTGACGATCTCCGGCGGGCCGACGGGCGAGGTGACGTACACCGCCCGCTGGTACGTCACAGGCCCCGATGCGGCGGGCGCGGTCCCGTCCAGTTCGAACCCGACGACGGAGACGCGGAACACGACGTCCTTCCGGCTGAACATCACCGCGCCGCCGCGGGACACCGACGTGAGGCTCGTCGTGAGCGTGGGCGCGCAGGTCGGGACGACGTCCGAGAACACGAGCGTCGAGAAGTCGATTATCGTCATCACGCCGATTCTCCTGTCGGCAACGTTCCGGAACGACGGGACGACCGCAGCCGTCAACCTGACGGCGCGCTTCTTCGTGGACGACGCCCTCGTGGGTTCGCGGAAGATCGCGAGGATCGACTCGCATGCGCAGGCGACCGCGTCGTTCAACTACCTCCCGATCGGGCTCCAGCCCGGCGCCCATCGCGTGCGGATCGAGGCGGATCTCGACGGGAACGGCATCATCGATTCGTCCCGCGGCGAGGCCTTTGCTTCCGACCTGTTCTATCGGACGACGCCCGGCCTCGGGACCGGCTGGACGGTCCTCATCGGGATCGCGGTGTTCCTGCCCGTCCTGATTGCGACCGTCGCGGTGCGCCGACGCGGGCGCCCCTAATCAGGCCGACTCGAGCAGCCACACGTCGGAACGGTTCCGCAGCAACATCCCGAGCTTCGTGCGGGTGATCCCCGCGCGCTTCAAGAGCGGTTCGAGCTTCGCCTCTTCGGGCACCTGCGCCTCGCCGTCGACCCATGCCGTGGCGACGGGCTGGTACCGCACGCCGCGGTCGGCCACCCGGACGCGCGCCGCGGCCGCCTCTCGGAACGTGTGGAGCACGACGTGCACGGACGTGACCGCGGTCGGCTGCACCTTGTGGTTGTAGAACCGCGCGACCTCGCGGTGGACCGGCGCGAACTCCCCGACGCGCTTCGCGTACTCCCGCCATCCGCGCTCGAAGGGCGAACGCAAGGTCGACATGCAATGCTCGGTGACCGGCAGGACCTCCTCGAACGTCGAGAGGATCGACTGGCCCGTCGTCAGCGCGGATAGGAACTCGGGCCACGTGCCGTACTCCTCCTTCGGCATCGAGTTCGCGAGGTTCCTCGCGAGCGAGAGGAGGTAGTTGTGCAGGCCCCCGACGCCGACCTTTGCGGCGATGTCCTCGAGGAACAGATGCGTCGCGATCTCGACGAACGGGTTGCTGTCGGGGATCCGGGATTCCGGCATGCTAGCGGTCACCTTTGATCCGCGCGCCGCGCAGCACGAGGGCGTACACGCACTCGTAGTTCCGGAGCAAGGCGCGGACGTGGTCCTCGTTGATGTTCACCTGCGAGACGTTCTTCGGGGAGATCTTCGCTGCTCCGCTCCAACCGCGGGTGGCGAGGAGGTAGCACGCGAGGGAGTTCCCCGAGACGGTGACGTTCTTCGCGATCTCCTCGCGGAATCGCTCGTGGAAGACGCAGAAGTTGCATACCGCGATGTTGTGGACGTTCTCGTTGTACTCCTCCGTCACGATGCGATCCGCGGGGCTCATCCGGCCGACGGCGAAGCGCGTGCGGAAGATCGTCGGGACGTAGCAGCACTGCCGCATCGCGTACAGGTAGCCGACGACGTCCCCGTCGACATCGGTGATGGCCATGTCCGTGAGGGGCGTGACCTCGCCCTCGATGCTGAAGGCCGTCCGGCCCTCGCGCACCGCGACGTTGAAGGAGGTCCACCCGAGGTACGCCTCCTTGCCCATCCGGCTCGCGAGATTGTCCCCGACCCGCTGCCAGAACTCGACGACGCCGTCGGCGCCGGCCTTCTCGATCATGTCTTCGATCAGGGACGCGAGCGCGACATCGATCATGGGCGGACACCGATCATGGGATCACACGAACGAGGTGAGGACCTGCTTCAGGTACGCCCGCCACTCCTTCTCCGCCTTCGCCGTGACGGTGTCGCCGCGCAGGTCGCGCACCTTCTCGGTCACGATCGACACGAATTGGTCCCAGTGCGCCGCCGTCATGTAGGGCGCCGTCGTGCCGACCTCGTTGTACGCCATCGTCACGATCTCCTGGAGCGGGCCGGGGCCGACGAGCGCGCCCAGCCTCGCCTGGAGATGCTGCGCGATTTCCTTGTTCTTCTTGAACTCCTTCGTCTCCCCGAATTTCTCGACGAAGAGGATGCGCGTGAGCCGCTTCAGCTCGAGCGCGACGGCCTCGTCGTACGTCGCGAGGACGGCGGGCGTGATCGGCTTCGACTCGAACAGGTGTCGCACGACAATCGAGGTCTTGACGACGTTCGCGAGGACGCCCTGCATCTTCGTGATCTCGACCGGCTTCGCCGTCAGGAAGACGAGGAACGCCCGGTCGCCGACGCCGGAGATGATGATCGTCCCGGCCTCGAACTGCTGGACGGACATCATCATGTTCTGGCCGCCGAGCTGGTTGCAGATGTGGGCCAGGTTCCCCTTGAGCAGGTTCAGGAGCCGATACTGCCGCGGATCCAGCTGGTTCGGGATCGAGGACGAGAAGATCCGGCCGTCGACGCCGAGGAACATCGCGATGTTGAGATCGTTCTCCTCGCGCGCCCGCTTGAGTTCCGTCTCAAGGAGGTGCTTCAGATGACCGGCCGTCTCGGCCCCCATCGTCTTGTCGACCGTGCCGGCGTAGGGCATCTAGCCGCCCCGCTTGAGCCCGTACGAATTGAAGAGGATCTGCAGGGCTTCCTCGGGCGAGTAATCGTAGTCCCAGCTCTTCTGCATCTTCTTGATCCGCTCGACGACGCGCGCGGGCGCCTTCATCCCCTCGGCCGTCCTGAGGGCCTCGTCGAAGGTCTTCGCGTGCGATCGCGTCAGCTCCTCGGGGATCGGCGTGGGACTCGCGCGGACGACGATGCCGACCCCGCGCGCGAACAGGTAGGGATAGACGCCCTCGCCGTGATGGGAGCCCCGCATCTTCAAGAGCTTGAGCGTGCGGTTGAACGCCCCGCCGATCGGGTAATACTCGAGGTGGATCGCGCCGTCGGACAGGTAGATCGGCAGGAGGACGTCCTCCCCGATCGTCTCGCCCGGCTTCGCGTGCTCCTCGACCGTGCACAGCACGACGCCGAGTTCCTTGAGCGTGTAGAACAGCTTGCCGATCAGCTCGCGCTGCTCGAGTCGCTCCGCCGTCGCCCAGATCACCGGCGTCATCGGGTCAATCACGACGCGCGTGGCGATGTTGTAGTCCGCCCGCGCCTTCACGAGCTGCGGCAGCTGCTCCTCAATCATCTTCTTGAAATTGCGGCCTTTGAGGTGGATGAAGAAGAGCGATTTCTCGTAGTACTTGCGCATGTCGAAGCCCATCAGGTCCGCCTCGCGCATGATCTGCTCGGGCGGCTCTTCGAGCGTCACATACAAGGCCTGCTCACCCTGCTCGATGCCTTCCATGAGGAACTGGATCGCGAATGTGGACTTGCCCGTCCCGCTCGACCCCAGGATGACGACGGTCGACTTCGGCCAGAATCCGCCTTCGATCAGGTCGTCGAGTCCCGGGATCCCGCTCGGCACTTTCTGTACATCGGCCATGGTGGTCCCCTCTCGAGGCTCGCCCTCCAGAGGGAGGCGAGGGCCTCGCTGGGTGGAATGCGCGATTCGATGCCTGCGGGCTTTTAAGTGAATTCCGACTCCGGAATCGACCCTGATAACGAAGGGTCAGAGCTTCTCGCGGACCGCGTCGAGTTTCTCCGCGAGATCCTGGCTTCGCGCGGCGACAGCGACCTCACCGCGCGTCTTCTCAATCAGGCTTCGCGCGACGTCCTGCTTCCTCTTCAGGGCAACGAGCGCGGTCGGATAGTCGAACCGCATGAGAGCGTCGAGGATCCGTTCCATCTTCTCTAAGAACGACGACGCGAGCTTGACGTCCCCGCGGCGCAGGTGCTCGAGCGCGAACCGCCGCAACTCGCCGACGACGTCGCCAAGGCCGAGCAGGTACGCAGTGTCCGTCACGCCGAGCTCCTTCGGGCTCGGCAACGGTTCCGCTTCGAGGATCGCATGGACGAGGAACGCCTCGCACGCCTCCTGCATCGCGTTCTCGACGATGCCCGTGTGGTACAGGTCCGGGTGGTCGTGGAGGAGGCTCTTCAACTTGAGGACCTCGTCGCGGGCCTCGGTGAGCACCGCCGAGACATCCTGACCGCGATGCATGCCCTGGATCACGCTGCCGCTCAGTCGCGCGATCGTGCGGGACGATTTGATCGTGAGTTCGCGGACCTCGTCCTTCTCGTCGAGGCGCGATTCGATGTTCGAAATCACGTCGTCGAGGTTCTTCACGCCGCGCCCATGGCCCGACCCGTTATATGAGGGTTGGCCCCGTGCGATGGCGGGCTCATTCCTCGGTCGACTCTTCGGACGGATTTCCGTCTGACGCAGCCCGGGGACCGCGAGGATGCGCGCGACCAATTGCTTGACGTCGACCTCCGTATAGGAGCGCCAACGGAGGGCGAGGAGGCCGTTCACGTCTTCCTTCAGATAGCCGCTCCGCTCGTACGTGTCGACGAGCGCCTCCGATCGCCATCGGCCGAGTTCTGGACTAACAAGTTAGTCCAAACGGGAAGGAGTTCCCCCGCCCAATCGCTGCCGAAACCTCCGCAAGCCTCCGGTGCTTTGGACTAACATGTTGACCAAAGCGTCGAGCGTTTGGGTTGCCGAGGGCTCGTGGCCAGTTGGGAAGCGTCTCGTCACCCGTCGCGGATCTTCCGCATCCGCTCGACCTTTTCGGCGACGACATCCGGCTTGCCGATGTCCCGGCGGGCGTAGAAGCTGCCCGCGACGAACGCGAGGGCCTCCTCCGAAACCGACTCGGCCGCCTCCAGGTCCGGGGCGATGCCGACGACAGCGAGAGACCGCGATGTCGTCGTGTACAGATGGCCGCCTTTCTCGTCGACGCTCGCGTAGTAGAGTTTCGCCCCCGTGCGGCGGATGCTCTCTTCGTCGACCTTGAGCTGCTCGCCGGCCTTCGGGTGGGAGCCGTAGCCCATCGGCACGACGTACTTGCATACCGTCGCCTTGCGGGAGAACTTCACGTTCGTCGGAAGGTTCCCGCCGGTGAGGCGCACGCACACGTCGAGGAAGTCGCCCTCGAGGATCGGCAGGACGTTCATCGATTCCGGATCGGCGAAGCGGACGTTGTACTCGAGGAGCTTCGGCCCATCGCGCGTCGCCATGAATCCGCCGTACAGGATCCCTTTGAACGGCGTGTCGCGGGCGAACATCGCATCGACGGTCTTCGTCATCGTTTCGAGCGCCCGCTCGTACTCGTCTCGCGTGACGAACGGAAGCAGATGGTCGGCCTCGCTGTACGACCCCATCCCGCCGGTGTTCGGCCCCTTGTCCCCTTCATAGGCGCGCTTGTGATCCTGCGCCAACGGCATCGGCACCAACGAGCGGCCGTCGCAGAACGCCTGGAGGGAGAACTCTTCGCCGACGAGTTTCTCCTCGACGAGGAACCGCGCGGTCCCGCCGATTTTCTTCTCGAGAATCTCGCGACCGTACGCGAGCGCCTCGGCCTTCGTGGAGAAGTGATCGCCCCAGACCCGCACGCCCTTTCCGCCCGTGAGGCCGAGAGGCTTGATCACGAACTCGAAATCGGAGTCGTTGACGAACTCCTCGAAGCCGCTCATCTGGTCGAACGCCCAGAATTGCGGAAGCCCTGGGATCCGACGCTCACGCATCAGCTCGCGGGTGAATTCCTTGTTCGTCTCAAGCTGCGACGCCCCGCGAGACGGGCCCACCGTCGGAACCCCGGCAGCCTCCAGAGCGTCCGCGATTCCGTTCTCGAGAGGGATCTCCGGACCGACGACCGCCAGGTCCGCGCCTTGGCCCTTCGCCCACGACGCGATGCGGTCGACCGCCGTGACCTCGCCGATCAGCATCTCCTTCGAGGCGCGGCGGATCCCCGGATTCTGGCTCGACGTCGCCGCGAGGATCTCCGCGTCGGATCGCCGGAGCGCCTCGACGATTGCGTGCTCGCGGCCGCCTCCACCGACCACCAGGACTCTCATGGCGACGACCACAGAGAAAACGGCCGCCGGGATTTCTAGTTTCGCGAACGGAGGATGAAGGGGCGCGGACCTAGACGGCGTCCTATCCGCTACGTTGCATCGGAAGCGCCGGCTTTCGCCGCGAGTTCCGCGGCCGACACGGTGTTCGACAGGAGCATCGCGATTGTCATCGGGCCCACGCCTCCGGGCACCGGGGAAATCGCCTTCGCCAGGGCGCGCACCGCGTCGAAGTCGACATCGCCCACCGTGCGGGTTCCGCCTTTCGCGTTCGGATCCGCGATGCGGTTGATCCCGACATCGATGACGACCGCGCCCGGGCGCACCATGTTCGCTTTCACGTACCGAGGCGAGCCCATCGCCGAGACCAGGATCTCCGCGCGCCTCGTGTGCGTCTCGAGGTCGCGGGTCGCGCTGTGCACGATCGTGACGGTCGCGTTTGCCTTCGGGCCTTTCTGCATGAGGAGCGCCGCGAGCGGTTTCCCGACGATGTTGCTCCGTCCGATGATCACGACGTCCTTGCCGCTCGGATCGTTCCCGCTGCGCATCAGGAGTTCGACGACGCCGGCAGGCGTGGCGGGGGCGAAGCGCGGGCGACCGATCAGGACGAGGCCGACGTTCACGGGATGGAAGCAGTCCACGTCCTTGAGGGGGCTGACGGCCGACACCGCCTTCTCGACCGCGATCTGCGTGGGCAAGGGCTGCTGCACGAGGATTCCGTGGACCTTCGGATCGGAGTTGAGGCGGCCGATCTCCTGCAGGAGCCGCGCCTCCGACACGTCCTCGGGCAACTGGACGGTCCAGTGGGCCATCCCCATTTCCTCGGAGGCTTTGCTCTTCATCTTGACGTACAGCTGCGACGCGGCGTCCTCGCCGACGAGGACCGCCGCGAGACCCGGGACGTTGCCGGCGTCGGCGAGCTTGGCGAGCCTGGGCTTGAGGTCATCCCGAATCTCCGTCGCGATCTTCTTGCCGTCGATGATCTCGGCCGCCACGACGACACCGCGGGGCGGAATCCGCCTGCGGGTTATAGTCTTGAGCGTCCTCCGACAGCACTGCCGACCGTTGACCTTGGCGCCGCAGAATCGTACCTCCAGAAGCGTCAGACAACGACCCCTTGCATTCGCATGGAGGAAAACGCTTAAGTCCGGTCGCGGCCATGGCGCCGGCGGATGCACTCCAACGATTGGTCCCGCGTCCTGACGGAACGTCAGCGCGAGGTCCTCTCCATCGTCGTGGAGAACAAGGTCTACCGGAACAGCGATTCGAAGATTCCGGAGTTGGCCGCCCAGATGGGGATCGCTCCGGTCGCCGTCGCGAAGCACCTCCTCGAGATCGAGAAGACGGCGCTCCTGAACGTCGTCGTGAGCCCGTCGGAGCAAGGCAAGCGCGTGTACGAGCGGCTGGAGCTCGAGCCACGGCCCGAGAAGAAACAGACGGCCGAGGCGTTGGACCGCCAGACGATCACGATCCTCCGGTTCCTCCGAGACCGTCCGGACGCGAGCGCGAACGAGATCGCGGAGGAACTCGGCTTCTCGGACTACACGACGGGGAAGAGCCTGCGCGTCCTGACGGCGATCCAGCTCGTGACGAAGCAGCGAGGCCCCGCGGTGCGCCGCGGCGTGCCCCCGTACGTGTTCCGGCCGACGCCGCACGGGCGCGACCTCATCGAGCGACTGCCCGGGCGCGCCTCGTCGGAAGGCAAAAGTAGCGTGGATGGCCTCCTGGGCACCGCGTGATCGACGCGGTCGTCGTAGGCGCGGGACCGGCCGGCGGAATGGCGGCTCGGCAGCTCGCCGCCGCGGGCTTCGAGACGGTAATCCTCGAGAAACGCAAGGTCGTCGGCGAGCCGGTGCAGTGCGCCGAAGGCGTGAGCGAGTTCGGCCTGCTCTCGAACGGCCTCTCGCCGCACGAGGAGTGGATCGCCCAGCGGGTCGCGGGGGCGAAGTGCGTCGCCCCGAACGGGAAATGGTTCTTCATCACCCGGCTCGCCGGGTACGCGATCGACCGCGCGCGGTTCGACCGCTGGATCGTCGAAGAGGCGGTGGACGATGGCGCGGACCTGCGGACCGCGATGCGGGTCACGCGGCTTGCGGCCCACGACGGCGGATGGCGGCTCGAGGCGAACGGCGAGACGATCGATGCCCGCGCGGTCATCGGCGCCGACGGTCCCGCGAGCCTCGTGGCGCGGGACGCCGGCCTGATCCGGAGCCTCGAGAGGATCCTCGCGTACGAGTATCGGTTCCGGCGCGAGGACGTCGCCCCGCTGGACCCGGAATATTTCCTGCTGTTCATCGCCGAGCGGTACAAGGGCGGGTACGCGTGGGTCTTCCCGAAAGGCGACGACGTCAACGTGGGCGCGGGCGGACCCATCGACGCGCACGCGGCGACGGTCGCATTCTGTCGCGACCACGGAATCGACGTCGACCGTAAGACGCAGACGATCGCCGGGACGATCCCGTACCGCTATGATCTCGCGTCGCTCGCCGCGCCGGGGCTCGCGGTGGTCGGCGACGCCGCGGGAATCACGAATCCGATGAACGGCGCCGGAATCCATCCGGGACTCTTCAGCGGCCGCCTGGCGGGCGAGATCGCCGTTGCGGCCTTGGAGGCGGAAGACCCCGCCGCGATGTTCGCGTACGACCGCGCGATCCGATCCTCGCCATTCCTCGATCCGCTCCTGTGGTGGATGATCGATCGGGTGCGTCGGTGGAGCGACCGGCTGATGAATTCGGTCGTCGGCGAGCTATCGGGGCTCGATTGGCGTGGGCTCACGTGGAAGCACATGCTCTCGGCCGGGATCCGAAGGCCCTCGCTCACCTTGCACGTGCGCGAGTTCTACCGGATGATCCGCACGCTCGAGCTCTGCGACCGCTACGGATGGTGAACGCGACCTCCGTCGAGACGCGCGACCGAAGCCTACATAAATTCCGGGCGACTTCCTGCGGACGATGCCCGTCGGCGTCGCGTCGCACGTCATGCGCGCGGGCAGCCGATTGGAGAAGGTCCTCGCGTCCGGAGGCTTCGCCGTGACCGCAGAGATCCACCCTCCGGGATCCGCGGATCCCTCGAGCATCGAACGGCAAGTCGCGATGTACCGGGGCCTGGTCGACGCGTGCAACGTGACGGACGGGCAGCGAGCCCTCGTGCGGATCTCGTCCCTCGCCGCCGCGACCCTCGTCCTCCAGTCGGGCATCGAGCCGATCATGCAGATGGTCCTCCGGGACCGCAACCGCATCGGGATCCAGGCGGACCTCCTCGGCGCGTCTGCCCTCGGCATCCGCAACGTGCTCTGCCTCTGGGGTGACCCACCGACCGCCGGGAACGAGAAGGACGCCAAGGCGGTCTACGACCTGACCACGGAGGAGATGATCGCGACGTTCCGGGTTCTCCGCGACGCGGGCACGTTGCGGGGTGGCGACATGGTCAAGGTCCCGCCGAAAGTCTTCATCGGCGCCGCCGCCGATCCGTTCCGCGGCTCGAAGGAGGAGTCGTTCGCGAAGCTCCGGGCGAAGGTCACCGCCGGCGCGGATTTCGTGCAGACGCAGGGCGTCTACGACGTCGATCGGTTCGAGGATTGGATGCGGCTCGTGCGCAAGGAGTGGCTCCACGAGAAAGTCTACATCCTCGCGGGCGTCATCCCGCTCAAGTCCCCGAAGATGGCGCGGTTCATGACGGAGAAGCTCGGGGCCGTGATCCCGAAACATATCATGGACCGGATGGAGGGCGCCCCGAACCCGAGGGCGGAAGGCCTCAGCATCGCCGTCCGGACCGTGAAGGCCTTGAAGCGGATCGACGGCGTCAGCGGCGTCCACATCATGCCGGTCGGATGGGAGGACGTCGTGACGGAACTCGTGAAGGAGGCGGGACTCTTTCCTCGCCCCGAGCCCGCCGCCGCCCTCGTGTGAACGAGCCCGATGGCCTCCGAGCCCTCCGAAGGTTTAATGGGGGCCTCCCCATTGCGACTCGGTAATAAGGATGGTCTCCCCGCGCCGGGCCCTCCTCAGCGTCTCCGAAAAGGAGGGGCTCGTCGAATTCGCTCGGGGATTACGGGACCTCGGTTTTGAGTTCATCGCGACGGAGGGCACGGCGAAGGCGCTGCAGGAGGCCGGCATCGCCGCCGCGACCGTCGCGGAGTACACGGGGCTGCGCGAGGGCCTCGGTGGCCGCGTGAAGACCTTGCATCCGCGGATCTTCGCGGGGATCCTTGCGCCGCGAGGCGACGAGCGGGATCTCGCGGACCTCGGCGCCGTCGCGATCGACCTCGTCGTCGCGAACCTCTATCCGTTCGAGGCGACCGTCGCGAAGCCGCACGTCACGATGGCCGAGGCGATCGAGAACATCGACATCGGGGGCGTCTCCCTGATCCGCGCGGCGGCGAAGAACGCCGCCCGGGTCGCCGTCATCGTGCGGCCCTCACGCTACCCGGACGTGCTGCGCGCCCTGCAGGATCAGAAGACCGTGCCGCAACGGCTGCGGGACGAACTCGCCGTGGAGGCGTTCGAGTACACGTCGCGATATGACGCGGCGATCTTCAACTACCTCGCGAAGCGGCAAGGCGCGACCCTGCCTCCCGCCCTTCGCCTCGCGTACGACAAGATCGCGGACCTCCGGTACGGGGAGAATCCGTACCAGAAGGCGGCGCTCTATCGGGAGTCGTTCCCGTCCGCCGCGACCGCGAACGCGGAGAAGCTCCAGGGCAAGGACCTGTCGTACAACAACCTCATCGACCTCGACGCCGCGTTGCGGATCGTGTCGGAGTTCGATCGTCCCGCGGCCGTCGTGATCAAACACACGAACCCGGCCGGGGCGGCCCTCTCCTCGGATCTGGAGTCGGCCTACGAGGCGGCACACGCGTGCGATCCCATCTCCGCCTACGGCGGCGTCGTCGGGCTGAACCGGACCGTCGACCTGCCTACCGCGAAGGCGATGCGAAGGGACGTCCTGGACGCCGTCATCGCGCCCGGATACGAGCCGCAGGCGCTCGCGATCCTCCAGCAGAAGAAGAAGGGAGACTTCCTGATCATGCGGACGCACGGCGAACTCCGGAAGGACCACGGCGTCGACATGGTCCGCATCCTCGGCGGCGTCCTCCTCCAGACGACGGACTTCCCCGAGCCGAGGCCGAAGGCGTTCAAGGTGGTCACGAAGGCATCGCCGACCGCGGACCAGATGCGAGACATCCTGTTCGGGATCACCGTGAGCCGCTACGTGAAGTCGAACTCGATCGTCCTCGTGAAAGGCGACCGCACGGTCGGGATCGGCGCCGGCCAGATGAGCCGGGTGGACGCATGTATGATCGCGCGCCTCAAGGCCAAGGACGCGGCGCGCGGGAGCGTCGCGGTGAGCGACGCGTACTTCCCCTTCCGTGACGGCATCGAAGAACTCGCGCTGGCGGGGGTCGCGGCCGTCGCACAACCGGGCGGCTCGATCCGGGACGCCGAAGTGATCGAGGCGGCGGAGGAGCACGGGATCGCAATGGTCTTCACGGGAATCCGCCTGTTCAAGCACTGAGGGACGATGGCTCGGGTCAAGGTGGGAGTGCTCGCGTCCGGAAGGGGCACGGACTTCCAGAGCCTAGCCGACGCTCGCAAGCGGGGCGATCTCGACGTTGACCTCGCGGTGCTCGTTTGCAACGTCCCCGGGGCTCCGGTCATCGAGCGCGCGAGGTCGGCGGGCGTCCCGGCGATTGTGATCGATCACCGCAAGTTCGGGAAAGATCGCGAGGCCTTCGAGCGGGAGGTCGTGAAAGTCCTGAAGGAGAAGCGCGTGGACCTCGTCGTCCATGCCGGCTTCATGCGAATCGTGACGGGCTACTACATCGGGGAGTTCCGCAACCGCATCATGAACATCCACCCCTCGCTCCTGCCGGCGTTCCCCGGCGCCCACGCCCCACGGGACGCCCTCGCGCACGGAGTGCGGATTTCAGGGTGCACGATCCACTTCGTGGACGAAACGGTCGACGGGGGGCCGATCATCCTCCAGAAGGCGGTCTCCGTCCTCGAGGACGACACGGAAGAGACGTTGGCGGCAAGGATCCTCGAGCAGGAGCACATCTTCCTCCCGATTGCGGTCCGCCTGTTCGCGGAAGGCCGCTTGAAGGTCGAGGGGCGTCGGGTTCGGATACGCACGACCGGGCTGAGCCTGCCACCTGTGGCCTAGCAGGAAGACGGCGGCGCGCCGACTTCACAAAATAAAGGGCCGTCCAGGAATCCTGAACGGCCTCGTTGTGGAGGGATGCTTGTCTAAGCAATACCGATACGACGAGATTCTATAAAACGCTTTTCCGTCCTCGCAAGTCGAGGGCCGCGACACGGGCGGGCACGCGCCCGCTCACGACGAAAACGGGACCGGAAAAAAGGGGCTTGGCCGTCCCCCTTTCATGGAGAAAACGGGGAACGGCCCGTTGTGGAGGGATGCTTGTGCGATTCCCACGGCGCGGGAGTATTTCAAGGTTTAGCAGAATATGTTCGGACGTGGCTCGAAGCCTCACGTCGCTCGGACAAAACGCAGCCCGGCCGCGCCTCCCGCGGCCGGCCAAACGAATCGGACGCCGCTCCGCAAGGCTTATGCGCGCGACGCTCGTTCGACCGCGCGTCTTCGAATGAAAGGCGTCGGGAAGTTCGGCGAGATCATGGCCGGCGAGAAGGGCAAGGTCAGCTACGACGAGGTCGCGGCTCGGCTCATGAAAATCATCCATTCAGGAAGCCAGCGCAAAGCGATCACGGATTTCGTGTGTCGCGAACTCCGAAAGATCCCCCACTACACCTGGGTCGGGATCTACGTCGTCGACGGTTCGGATCTAGCGCTGGCCTCGTGGTCCGGCCCGAGCGCGACCCTGCACAACCGAATCCCGATCGGGCAGGGCCTCTGCGGCGCCGCGGTCTCGGACAAGAAGACGATCCTCGTGCAAGACGTGACGAGCGATCCAAGGTACCTCCAGTGTTTCATCAACACCCGCGCGGAGATCGTCGTCCCGATCCTGAAAGGGGACGCTCCAGTCGCGGAAATCGACATCGACTCGGACCAACAAGATGCGTTCTCAGACACGGACCGAGAGTTCGTCGAGTGGGCGGCGGAAGAGCTCCGGACGATTCTGTGAGCGAGAGAGGATCGCCGCAAT
Source organism: Thermoplasmata archaeon (assembly GCA_036395115.1). NCBI lineage: Archaea > Methanobacteriati > Thermoplasmatota > Thermoplasmata > Thermoplasmata archaeon. Next base: position 23,707 of record DASWDU010000050.1, read on the forward strand.
CAGAGGCGGAACTCGCCCCATACGCGTAGAAACGTGTCGATCTGATCGGGCGTCGCGATCTCGTAGGTCGCCATGAGCCGAGCGACGGCTTTGGGACCCGTGACTTGGTATCCCCGTTCCGCCGGCGTCGCACGATCGATGAGTCCCGCCGCTTGCATCTTCTTGAGGTGATGCGACAGCGTGGAGGGGGACACGGGGACGTGCTCCAGGATCTCCTTGTGCGTCCCGGCCTCGTGCTCCATGAGGAACGCGATCACGCGGAACGGCACCGGCTGGCGGAGGAACGCGAGGACCTGCTTCTCCGAGTCCGTCAGTGCGGGGCGCGCATCCGACTGGCCGGGCTGGGAGCGCGGGTAGAAGCGCTTGTACTCCCCGTCCATCGACGACGTGATGAGCTCGTGCTTCTCCAAGAACCGAAGGTGGTAGTCCACGAGCGTGATCGACAGGTCAAGGGCACGAGACACTTCGCGGAGATGGAAGCCAGGGTTCTTCCGGACGAACTCGTAGAGGTCCCTACGAGTCTTGACCGCCAGGATCTCCTCGTCCATGGAGACCAAACGGCGCTCACCGCCGCAGCGTAAACCCGTAGAACAAACCGAGGATCACGAGGTCGAGCGCGCCGGAGAGGACGAAAATCCGCCCGTATTGCTCGAGGCTGAGGGGCGCGGAGAACAGAGCGATCGTCAGCACGAGGCCCTTCACGAAGAAGACACCGAACGCCGCCGCCAAGAAGAGCAGGTGGGCGTCTCTCGTCCGGCGAAACGCGAAGAAGGAGATGACCGTCAGCGCGAGCGCGAAGACGGACACGGCCGCAAGGACCACATTCTCGATGGCCACCATGGGACCGACGGGAAGGCGTAGTGAACCGGAATGTTAAGGCTTCCGGCCCTAATGTTCGCCCCTCTTCCGGCTCCGATTCACGGCCAGGATCGTGAGCGCGAGGAGGAGGGCCACCGCGGCGAGGGATCCCGCGTACAGGACGAGGTCGGCTTGCAGCGGCGGAGGCGTGGTCAGGATGCGTTCGTACACCGCGCTCTCGACGCCCAGCGTCGGATCGTGCTCGATTCCCACGCGCGCGGCGGAGGCGCCCTGCGCGGGATAGGCAACGTAAAGCACATAGGGTGCTGGCGGCTCGGAACTCACGACCGTCGCATTCACAGGGAGCCCATCCGCCATGGCCCTTTTGGACCACGAGAAGAATACTGTCGCCGGGTGGTCGGGAGGCCCTCCGGTTACACTCACTGCCCCCTCGCCCTGTGCGAACGCGTGGACGTCATCCCAGCTGCGTTCGCTGTACTCGAAAAGGTCCTCCGGGCCCTCCGTATCCAAGTGCATCTCGATCCCGACGCTCGCACCGGGGTTCAGGAGGTTGTGGTTGATCTCGATTCCCATCTTCATTTCCATCGGCGTGAGGATACGGTTGCTAGCGATCCGCATGAAACGCTCCGCAATCGTCAGATTCAGCGTTACCTCGTCTCCGGTGCTTTTTATGATGAAGTTGAACACCCGGCCCCCGTCCGGGTCAGTCCGGTTGAAACGCACGACGGGAACCGCCCACCCGAGGGGGAAATTGCCGCGAATCTCGCCAGAGTCAATCCGTTCGTTGCCGTTCGAGTCGACCCATTCGGTAAGATTGCGAAGCTCGAGCTGGTATTCGCTCGACGCTCCCTCCGTGCTCGCGTACCACACGTCGAACGTGCCCGATTTGTACGAGACCCCGAACAGATCTTGAAGGCCCGGACTCGCGAGCACGCTCGAAACAAGGAACTCGCTGGGCGATTCTCTCGGCGCGGTGACGAGACGCTGGGTCGCCTGCTCGATCGCATCGGGAACCCCATCCCCGTCAGAATCGGTGTCGGCGGTCACGGTCCGAACAACGATGACCGTGGCGAGAACGAGCGCGAATGCCGCGGTCGCGGCGAATATACGGACGAACACACGGGAAGGAGCCACGGAGCGGCCTCCCGACTCGATGGGCAGCGGCGGATATATGGAGCTTATTATACGGTTTTCGAAGCTCCACCGACGTCCATGTCGGGCTCGCGCTGTGCCCCCTCTCCCGTCTCCCCGCCCTGACGCGACATCATTCGCGGACGACTTCGCCGAACGCCATCCGGCGATGGACTTTCGTGATGCGGATCTTGACCTGATCCCCGATCTTCGTCCCCGGGACGAAGACCACGAAGTTCTGGATCCGCGCGAGTCCGTCGCCTTCTCGACCGATGTCCTCGATCTTCGCCTCATAGACCTTCCCCTCTTCCACCGGAAGGTTCGAAGGTCGGAGGCCAGAGCCCGAATACGACATCCGATACTCCATGCGGCGAGGCCGGCTCGCCGTCCGCTTCGCAACGCGTTGTGCGGTATTTAATGATATAGGGGTGCCCCGGTCGCGTGTGCCGGGAGGGGATTCGTTCACGACTCGCGCAGCGCGTCCAGGTCCGCCTCGACCTCGGAGGGACGTGAGAAACGCAACGAGAGGATGAGGAACACAATCCCGACGATCAGGACGATCAGCCCGATCGCGGTCACGACTCGGTTCCACGAGCCGAACGCGTCGAAGGCGTTGAACTCGCCGAAGCCGATCCGCAGGACGTCATGAAGCCACGAACCGAGGGCGATCCCGGGGCCCCCGAGGAGGATGAGGAAGATCCCCGTGTAGAATAAGAACTTCTCCCGGAAGCCCGACTTGGAGCCGCGGGCGTCGTCATCGGGATCCTCCGCCTCGGGTTCGGTGGCCGCCTCCGCGGTGGGCTCCAACCCGGCGGCTTCCGTCTGGAACAGCTCGCCGCACTTCGGGCACTCGGTCGCTTCGATCGGGACGATCGCCTTGCACGTGGGGCACTCGGCGACGAGCGCTTGGGGCTGCGCCATGGCCGCCCACGTCTCCCGCATTCCGAGGCTATAGCGGTTTGGTCCCTCCTATCCGAATTGATAGGAAGGAACTCGGGGGGGCTGAGGGAGACGGAGACGGCACGCGGATTCGCCTCCTTCCGAAAAGGCGTTCGCCTCCTCCGCGCGCCTCCGGGACGTTACGGAAATCAGAGGGCGACCTTGGGCCTCGCGAGCCACGGGACATGGATCTGCCCGACGAGATCGCGCCACTCCGCGGGCATCGGCCGTCCGGAGTCGTCCCGACGGTACCAATCCAAGACCTGATCGACCTTGAGGTCCCGGCCCGAGATCGCGACCATGAGGGCGTTACGGACATTCGCGGCCGCCTCCGCCGCCACCTCGTTCTCGAAGATCGCGGCGTAGGGCGTCTGGGACATCCACCAGAGGACGAGGTAGTACGTCTTCTTCGACACGATGCGCGGGCGTTTCGGCTTCATCATGGGTTCGCCCTTCGACGGGAATTCCGTCAACGGAAGAAATCACGCGATGGGATGATAAATCGCTTATTGGACAGTTCTCAAATCTGAAACATCGCCCATTGGACGGTTTCAAATCTGAAACTTTGTTCTATCAGTCCGCGAACCACACGCCACAGAAGCAGCGCGACTGGTCGGACGCGACGCGAGAGCCGCATCGCGGGCAGGAATACAGGAGGAGATCGAGGTCCCCGGATGGGCCGAGCGCCGCGCTACAAACAGGACACGCACCCGAACCCGCGGGCACGTGCGATCCGCACTCGGGGCATGCGAACGTGTTCGACGCGAGCGAGCCGAATCGCACGCCGCAGACGCAATCGGTCGCTTCTTCGGAGACGAAGCGCCCGCATGCGGGGCACTGATAGGTCTGGGCCGACCGCTCGGCGCCACCGGGCCGACCCGCCTGTCGTCCCTTCGACGGTCCAGACACATCATGGACGAGCTGGAGGTCTTCGAAGACTTGCGTCAAGTTTCGCTCCCGGGTGCGGGATGTCTCATGTGTGACGGGGGCGATCCGAGGGCGGACCGCAGGGACGGCGCCGTACGCGCCTCCGGTCCCCCCGGCGAACGCGGATCCGCAATGCTGACAGTGGTCGAGCTCGAAGGGCGTCAGCTTGCGGCACTTCCAGCAGAGGATCCGCGGCATGGGGCCGAGCTTCGCCAGGGCCTTTTCCATGTCCGGAGCGCGTCGGCCGCCGACATCGACGTGCCCTGCGCGTTGCGCCACGGTTGAACGACCTCCCAAGGATGGTCACGAATCGCGGTTTTCGAGGGTCAACACCCTTGTCAAAACTAGTGGAGCGTGAGAATCAGGATCGAGTCCGTCCTCCGCCCTCCATGGGGACGCCGACGAGGGACCGCCGCGAATGCTTTAAGGAGGCCTCCCTTCTGGGCTCCGCCGATGACGAAAATCTTGGTCTGCGTCGCGTGGCCGTACGCCTCGGGGCCCCGGCACCTGGGCCACGCCGTCTCGACGTTCATCCCCGCGGACGTGTTCGCCCGCTACCACCGAATGAAAGGGGACGAGGTCCTCGTCGTGGGCGGGAGCGACATGCACGGGACGCCCACGATGGTCCGCGCGGACGAGGAAGGCGTGCCGACACGCGTCGTCGCGGAACGGTACCACGCCCTCCACGCAAGGAATATCGAACAGTTGGGCGTCCGATACGACCTCTACTGGAACACGGCGGAGCCGCATCATAAGGAGTGGGTCAAAGAGATCTTCCTCGCGCTCCGCGCCAAGGGCCACATCTACGAAGCGAAGATGGTCGCTCCGTTCTGCCCGACGGGAAATCATTTCCTTCCGGACCGCTACGTCGAGGGCAAATGCCCGAACTGCGGATTCGAACGGGCGCGCGGGGACCAGTGCGAGAACTGCGGCCACCTCTGGGACCCGTTCGACCTGATTGACGCCCGTTGCCGCATTCACGGCACGCCGCCGCAACGCCGGGAGACGAACCACTTCTTCTTCCGGCTCAGCGCGTTCGAGGGACCGCTGCGGCGGTGGATGGCGAAGGGCAAAGACCACTGGCGGCTCCCCGTCGTGACGTTCTCCCGGAGCTGGCTGGAGGAGGGGCTCAAGGACCGCCCCATCACCCGGGACCTCGACTGGGGCATCGAGGTCCCGGTCCCCGGCTACGAGACGAAGCGGATCTACGTCTGGTTCGAAGCCGTGATGGGCTACCTGACCGCCACGAAGGAATGGTACCTCCGCCGCGGCCGCCCGGAGGGATGGAGGGACTTCTGGTTCGACCCCGAGTCCCGTCACTACTACTTCATCGGGAAGGACAACATCGTGTTCCACACCCTGTTCTGGCCCGCGATCCTCATGGGCTACGATGAGAAACTCGTCCTGCCGTACGACGTGGCCGCGACGCAGTACCTCAACTTCTCCGGCGAACGGATGAGCACCGGACGCGGCCGCGGCGTCTGGCTCCCGGACCTGCTCGAACGATTCGACCCGGACCAACTCCGGTACTATGGGATCGCGACGATGCCTGAGCTCAAGGACACGGACTTCACGTGGGAGGACTTCGCGCAGCGGAACAACAGCGAGCTCTTGGCCGTATACGGGAACTTCGTGCACCGGGCGCTGACGTTCGCGGACAAGAACTTCAATCACGAGGTCCCGGCCGCCGGCTTCCTCGATCCCGTCGACAAAGCGATGGTCCGTGCGATCGAGCAGCAGTGGACGCGCGTCGGCCAGAATCTCGAATACATGCACCTCAGGGACGCGATGAAGGAGGCGATCCAGCTCGCCCGGCTCGGGAACCAGTACATCGACCAGAAGGCGCCGTGGGATCTGCTCAAGAGAGATCGCGCCGCGTGCGGCACGGCCATCCACGTCGCCCTCCGCGTGTCGCGATCCCTCGCAATCGTCATGGCGCCGTTCCTGCCCTTCAGCTCGTCGCGGCTGTGGAACGCGCTGGGGTACGACTCGGACGTGCACGAGCGGCGTTGGGAGGATGCCCTCGAAGACGTGCCAAACGGACAGAAACTCCGGGTCGGCCGACCACTCTTCGCGAAAATCGAGCTCGGTCCGGCGGACGAAGACCCCGCAAGCAAGTTCGACATCCGCGTCGCGACCATCCTCGACGTGAACGCCCACCCGAACGCCGACAATCTGTACGTCCTGCAGATCGACCTGGGGGACGAGCGCCGCCAGATCGTCGCAGGAATTCGGAAAGACTATGGGCCGAAGGAACTCGTCGGCCGGAAGATCGCGGTCGTCGCGAACCTCGAGCCCGCGAAACTCCGCGGGATCGAGAGCCGGGGGATGCTCCTCGCCGGCGAGACGGACGCCACCGTCGGACTCGTCCTGCCGCCAGAGGACGCGGCGGCCGGCACGCAAATCCTCGGGGTCCGCGGCGCGCCGCAGCTGCCCTTCTTGGAATTCCAAAAATACAAACTGCAGGTGGCCGAAGGAGGGAGCGTCATGTTCCTCGGGCGAACCGGCGAAGTCCGCATCCCTCTCAGGGCGGGCGACTCCCCTGTGCGGGTCGATAAGGGATTCAAGGAGGGGACGTGGGTCCACTAGACCGCTCAACGGCCCATTTCGCAAGCCTTTAAGCGAATCGCCTCGTTCTGTCGCCCCCTCGATGCTGCTCGACCTCCACAATCACACCCGCCACTCCCCCGATTCCCGCGTCGCGCCCGCGGACTTGGTGGCGACCGCGCAGCGCGTCGGCCTCGCGGGCATCGCGATCACGGACCACAACTCGATCGACGGCGTTCGCGAGGCGAGGGACGCGGCGCAGGGGGCCTTCCTGGTCATCCCAGGCATCGAGGTCTCGACGCGGTCCGGCCACGTCCTCGGGTACGGCGTCCGCGAGGGCATCCCGCGCGGGCTCACGGTGCGGGAGACGGCGGAGCGCATCGTCGCCGCGGGTGGCGTGCCGGTGGCGGCGCATCCGTTCCGATTCTGGTCCGGACTCGGTGCCGCGGCGCTGGAACAGGCGTCCTTCCCCGCCTATGAGACGTGCAACGCCAGGACCCTGCGACGCGGCAACATGCGAGCCCGTGCACTCGCCCGCGAGCGGAAGATCGGCGAGACGGGCGGGAGCGACAGCCACTTCCTCGACGAAGTCGCAAAGGCGGTCACCGCGATCGACGCGGGCGATCTGCCCCTCGACCACGTCCTCCAGGAAATCGCCCGAGGCAAGACCACCGCTCAAGGCAGGGACCGCGACGCCGGCGCGACGGTTCGGTACGTGACAAAAGCCGTGTCCGAGTGGATCGGCCGCGGGATGCATCGAATCTAGAGGTGTTCTTCGATGCGAGGGACGTACTTTTCGACGGCTTGTTTCGTCCGTTGTGAGTCGGCGGATGCCGGGAGACGCATCACGAGGAGCGCCTTGCGGCCGCCGTGGACAATCAGGTAGCGGGTCCCCTTCGCGTTGATCGTGATGCTCTCGAGGGCGTCTCTCGCCTCGGAGGTCACGGTCTCCGCGGAGCCGACCAGCACCGCGAACATCGAACCGAACGTATCCACATGGACGCCTTTCGGGAAGCTCCCCGCGAGGTACGTCCCCGCGAGGGAGACCAGCATCGCCTCCTGCACGCCCTCGCTCCGCTCGATGTCGCGGAGGATCGATTCGAGGGCGGTCGTGTCGACCATGCGGCGCTCCCAGACCGGTCCGGATGGAAGCCTCGCGGGATTAAACCTTTCCGCCGTAAATCTCAAGGAGAAAACGGTCACAGATTCCGGAGCAAGGAGTGCATCGTGGCCACGGCGTCGACCGCGTCCGCGCCCTTGCCGGCCCGGGCCATCGCCTGCTCGTCGGTCATCCCCGGGCCGGTGATCCCGAACCCGACGGGCTTGCCGGTCCGAAGGCCGACGTCGAGGAGAGCTTTCGGGACCGCGGCCATGAGGGCTTCGTCGTGGAGCGTCTCTCCCTTGATGACCGCGGCAATCGCCACCGCCGCGTCGACGTCGCCGCGCTCCAGGAGGCGTTGGACGGCCAGGGGGATCTCGAACGCCCCCGGGACGCGGACGACCGACGTCACGCGGATCCCCCGCTCCTCCGCGCGGGCGAGCGCCTTCTGGACCATGACGTCCGTCACCTCGTGGTTAAACTCGGCCGCGACGATCGCGAGGTTCATCGACCGGTCCTCTTGAGGGGCCCCGCGTCCTCGAACCCTTCGCGTTGCCCCGTCCCGGCCCGGGCCCGCATCGCCTCCGGGCGGAAGAGCAGGTCGTACGCGTTGATCGCGTGCTCCCGGGTGCGGCGGTCGAAGAGCCACGCGAGCTGTGCCTCGTCCGCCGCCTCGTCCTCGTGCACCATGACGCCGAGGATGTGCCTGCCGACATTCGCCTGGACGACCTGCAAGCCGAAATCCGCCGCGAGCGCGCAGTCTTTGTCGACCGGTTGACGGCCGACCATGCCCAGCGCGAGGACGAGGTCGCATCCGCGCTCGAACAGGATCTTCGCGCCCGCCGCGAGATCCTTGATCCCGGGGACCGTGTAGCGTTCGATCACGAAGCCCTCGCCTTCCTTCCGGAGTTCGTCGACCGCGGCCGCGGCCATGTCGTAGCGAGCGAAGGCCGTGTCGACGATCCCGATCCGTTTCAGGCCTTTCTCCGCCGACGCCTCGGCGCCGCGGCGCCGTCCCCTCGGACCTCCCCCGTTTCGACGCGTCCGAGCCGCTCTTGGAGCGCGAGCCATTCCGCCACCTTCCTCACGATCTTGCGGGTGCCGTCGAGGTCGCCCTCGAAGCGCGCGAGGCGGACGACCCGCGTCGTGAGCCCGCGACGTCGGCATTCATCGAGGACCCGCTCCTCGTTGTGCGCCTGGTCGAACCCCAAGGCGACGACATCGGGGCGGATGTCCCCGAGGATCTCGTAGATGTCGCCCTCGTTCCCGAGGACCGCCCGGTCGACCGGCTTGAGGGCGGCCACCATCTCCAGCCGCGACTGCTCCGGCATGATCGGCTCGTGCTTGAACCGCCGCGCCGTGCTGTCCCGCGCCACCACGACCCACAGTTCGTCGCCGAGCTTCCGGGCTTCGCGGAGGAAATACAGATGACCGGGATGGAGGAGATCGAAGACCCCCGTCGCCATTACACGGACCACGAACGCCACGCCCGGACGATGTCCTGCCCTTCCAGGAAGACGAGATTCCTCTCCCGCGCATATGCCTTTGCATGCTCCTTCGGGAGGGCCCGTCCATCGTCCGCCATCATCTCGCAGATGGTCGCGCTCGGCGCGAGTCCGGCCATGATCGTGAGGGCCGTCGTGAGCTCCGTGTGCCCCCGGCGCTCCGCGAACAACGGCTCCGCAGCGTTCAGCAGGGGAACGTGTCCCGGGGACCGGAACTCCTCGGCGAAGACGTGCGCGGCCCAGCCGTTCTCCCGACGGACCGCATCCCTCGCGATCGCCGCCAATCGGGCAATGGTCTTCGCGCGGTCCGCGTCCGTTACGCCCGTGAACGTGTCCCGGTGGTTGACCGAAATCGAGAACGCGCTGTGCCGATCGTATTTCATGTCCTCCGTCGACACGGCGCTCAGAATCGGATACATCCCGCCGGCGCGGCGCAGGACGTCCGTCATGTACGGCAACCCGAGTCGCACGCGGACCTCGCCCGACAACGTCGCGCAGATGAGCCCGCCCGCCTCCTTCCGAAGCGTGCGGATCGCGGCTGGGGTGACGAACTCGCTGGCGATCGCGAGGTCCGTCTCCTCTTCGCGGCCGTCGCCGTCATAGATGAGGACGAACGCCCCGCGGCGCAGCGCGTCGAGCGCCCGCTCGACTTCGGCCACGGCCCCTTCGAGCCCACCAGCGTATATCAATATTATTGTAGGAACCAAGTTGCTGGTTCAGACCGCACGGGACGCAGGCCTTATCCGGACCACCCCGATGGGGCCCGGGATGCTCGACCCCGAGGAGGTCGCCCGGATCGATCCCGAGGGGATGCGGGACATCATCGCCTCGTTGCCGGACCAGCTCGAGGCGTCGCTCCGGTTCGCCCCCGAAGCCTCCTACGACGTGGGCGACGCGCAGCGGGTCTTCGTCGTCGGGATGGGCGGGTCTGCGATCGCGGGTGACGTCTTCGCGGCCTGGGTCGCGGACCGCGCGAAGGTGCCGATCCAGGTTGTGCGCGACTACCGCCTTCCGTCGTACGCGAGGCCGGAGGACTTGCTGATCGCCGTGAGCTATTCGGGGAACACAGAGGAGACGCTGAACGCGGCGGCCCAGGGGATGAAGCTCGGCTGTCGGATGGCGGCCGTCACGTCCGGCGGCTCCCTGCGGGACCTCGCACGGAGGAACGGCGTGCCGGTCTTCGAGGTTCCCACGGGCCTGCCGCCGCGCGGGGCGTTCGGCCATCTGTTCGGGGTGCTTCCCGCCATCGGCGAGGGGTGGGTCGTCGGGCCGCTCCGCGCCGAGCTCGAGCGAACGATCGCGCATCTGCGGAAGATCCGGAAGCGGCTGCGCCCGGAAGCCGGCGTCCGCTCGAACGGAGCGAAGCGCCTCGCGATTCGCCTGCGCGGCACGGTGCCGATCATCTACGCGACCACGCCCTTCACGCCGATCGCGAAACGATGGCAGACGCAGCTGAACGAGAACGCGAAGGTCCTCGCCTTCTCCTCTTCGTTGCCCGAGGCGGACCACAACGAACTCGTCGGATGGTCCGAGGATGCGCGCGCCCGCCGGCACACCCCGATCTTGCTCCGCGATCGGGACGAACCTCCCGAGGTCCGTCGGCAGCTCGACATCACGGTCGACCTCATGTCCCGCCGAGCGTCCGCGATCGAGGTCGACGCCGAAGGCGAGAGCCTCCTCAGTCGTCTGCTCGGCACGTTATACCTCGGGGACTACGTGAGCTTGTACCTCGCGACGCTCCGGCGCGTCGATCCGACGCCCGTCCCTCCGATCGCGGAACTCAAGAGGCGCCTCGCCCGCGGACGCCGAAAAAACTGAACGCCGAGGGTGAGATTTTCAGGCAGCCGTCACGCGAGCGGCGGGAGCGCACCAATCGGAGGCCGGCCAGAATCGGCGACAGCTCCGTCGTGGCGTTTGCTTTCACGGACCTCTCCCTGCAAGCCGCCTCCTCAACCCGCAGTCAGGTTCTGGAAAGTGAAAGACGCCACATATTGTTGGAGAACCGGACCCCGTCGTCATCGGGTTGGAATCCTGAAGCAAAATCTGTTCGCAGAGGTGTCTCCTAGACCTATTGCAGCCAGGTGTTCCTCTTGCGATCTGTGGAGCGGCAGCGAGACGCCGGGGGGGAGATTTGAACTCCCGAAGTCTTTCGACCACGGCGTGACTGGCGGGGCAAGACGCCGACTCCAGCGCCGCGCCCTACCGAGCTAGGCGACCCCGGCACCGAACGCCGCGCCCATCCTATCCGTCGGTATAAAGATTCTCCGGGCTCAGGCGCGCGCTGACGCGAACACCCGCGCGGACTCGACCCGCTCCCGTCCCGTGGGATGGCTGTAAAACAGCCACTTGTCCCAACGGCTCGGATTCGCGACGCCGAGGTTCCGGTCATGGAGCCGGACGATCGCGGCCGCGAGTGCGGCTGGATCCCCGGTCAACTCGAACGCGAACCGGTCGGCCCGCGACTCGCGTTCGCGGGACCACCGCAGTTGAAGGGGGCCAAACGGAAGGGCCACGAGGCTGAAGAGGACGGCGAGCCACGGCAGGCCCGCCATGTCGCCGGCCGACGCAATCCCGAGGGAGACGCGCGTCGCATCATAGAGCCGGGCCGTGACCGTGAGGATCGCCAGGGATGTGAGCGAGCCCTGGAGAAACCCCCACAGCGGATCGAAGTGGCGCTGATGAGCGAGCTCGTGCGCCAGGACGGCATCGACTTCCCCGACCGGGAACTCGGCCAGGAGGGTATCGGTGACGACAATCCGGCGTGTCCGGCCGAATCCCATCACGGCGGCGTTCGACCGCCTGGTCTTGGGCGAGGCCTCGAGCACGAAGGCTCCAATGACCGGGACGCCGGCGCGAGCTGCGAGCGATGCGAACCGATTCCGGAGACTCTCTTCCCGGATCGGCCGGAAGCGATAGAACAGCGGCACGAGCACGATCGGCGCGAGGAATCCGATTCCGAGCGAGGCCGTGGCACCGAGGATCCACGCGACCAGCCACCACCACGGCGTGGCCGCGAGCAACCACAGCATCCCACCGCCGACGACGAGGGTCGAGGCGAGTCCGAGGGCGAGGGACTTCCAGACGTCACTGAGCCAACCGACCAGGCGTTGGTTGGACAAGCCGAAGGCGCGCTCCCATCGGAATCCGCCGACGTAGGCGAAGGGGAGTTCCGCCGCCGCGAAGGCGCCGAAGAGGATCGACAGGAACGCTACCGCGGACGCCCAGGCCGGCCATCCGAGTCGGAGGACGGCACCCTCCAAAGACGCCGCGCCTCCCGCCACCAGGACGGTCGCGAGGGCACCGATCACGGCCCCGTGGACGGCGCGCAGGACGAGTCGCTTCGACCGAAGGCGGCGCGCGAGGAGCTGCCGCTCCGCGTCGAATCCCCATGCGTCGACGCCCATGGCTCACTTCCACAGCTTCGGGTACGTCCCCGGGTCCATGAGCACGCGGGCCGTGTCCGCCGCCGCCCCCGATTTCGCGACGACGATTTCGTCCGTCGTCATGAGCGCCTTCGATACCGCGACCGCCTCGCCCTTCCCCGTGAAAAGGCCGACCAAGTCACCTCGACGGATGTGCGGTGAAAGCTTCGCGACGCCGGGCACCGCGAGGTTCGCACCGTGGCAGATTGCGTCGACTGCGGTGTCTTTGATGATGATTCGCGGCAGATGTCGCAGCAGATCCTCCATCGGTCGCACGATCGCCCGGATCGCGCCGTCGTCCCCCTCCCGCCAGTATGCGATGGCGTCCCGGAACGCGTTGAGCGGATGGGCGTCCGCCTCGGAGAACGAGGCGGTCCGGGTCCGCCGCAAGTCGACCATGTTCGCGCCGACCCCGAGCGCCTCGCCCACGTCCGAGCACAACGTCCGGACGTAAGTGCCGGACTCGCAGCGGACGCGGAAGAGGACGTTGCGGCCCTCGATCTCCAGCGGATCGAACTCGTACACGTGCCGGGTCCGCTGCTCCCGCCGGACGGCCGAACGGACCGGGGGAATCTGATAGATCTCGCCCACGAACCGGCCCATCATCGATCGCACCTTCCGATCGTCGACGTCCTGGTGGAGCTGCAACACCCCGACGTAATCCTTGTCCCCCGCGAGCAGCGCTTCGAGCGCCCGGGTGGCGCCGGCGAGGCCGATCGGGAGCACTCCGGTGACGCGCGGGTCCAACGTGCCCGCATGGCCCGCCTTCGGGACTCCGAACATGTCCCGGACCCAAGCGCTCACCTGGTGGGACGTCGGTCCGGCCGGCTTGTCGACGACCGCGACGCCCGAGCGGATCCGTTCTTCAATCGAACGATCGTCCGGGCGCTTGCCATGTTTCGAATCGGGCGTCTCATGGAGGACGACGAGTTCGCTCATCCCCCCACCCGCGCCGCAATCGCCGCGACGATCTCGTCCGGCGTCTTGCGCCCGGAGTCGAGTATCAGGTCAAAGATCCGCGCATCGCGCAGGTCGATCCCGTAGATCGCGCGGTACCGGACGCGCTCCGAGCGCTCCCGCGACACGATCTCCCGCTTCGCCTCCCGCACGCTCTTCCCCTCGCGCGTCGCGATCCGTTCCGCACGCACGGCGAGCGGGGCGTCGATCAGGACCTTCGTGCACGGGATGCCTTGCTTCGCGAGGAGGTACGCTTGGATGCGTCCATCCACGACGACGTTCGCCCCGGACGCCGCCTTCGCGCGGATCTCCTCCAGAACGGCGGCGTCGAGTGCGCGGTCGATGGCCGGATCCGCCTCCGCCGCCTTGCCGAACGCCTCGAGGCCCATCCCCCGCTCCTTCGCCATCGCGCGGAACCGCATGCCCGCCGACACGAGGACGAACCCGCGCGTGTCGGCCCACCGCTCCGCGACCGTCGTCTTGCCGCTGCCCGGAGGGCCGCCGATTGCGAGGATCATCGGGGATTCCTCAGGCTTCTTCCGCCTGGAGCGGGACCCCCATCTCTTCGAGTCGCCGCGTGAAGCGGAGGTACTTCAGGACGCGGACGATGATCTGCCCGAAGGGGATCGCGAGCAGCGAGTACAGGAGGATCCAATGGGTGAACAGAGGGAAGCCCAGCTCCGACTCGTTCAGGAACACATGGCTCGACCACGGCACCGTGATCCACTGGTTCCCGAGATGGTCCAGCGTGATGCCCACGAAGAGACGGAGCCACGTGAAGACGACGATGAACATGATCATCGTCCAGGCGGTCGACTTCATCGGCGCCATCTGCACCTCGACCTGGTCCTTCATGAAGACCGCCTGCGCTTCCTTCAGCTTCTCGAGCTTCGTCTGCTGGCCCTTCCGGAACGCCTCCATCTGCTCCTTCCGCCACGCCGCCATGGTCTTCTGCGTGCGGGCCATCTTCACCCAGTTCGTGTAGTGGTCCCGGATGATCGACGAGATCGTCGTCGTGAGCATGCCCGCGAGGAGGATCGTCAAGACGGGCAGCGCGCCGTTGAATCCGATGAGGGGCGCGAAGAGGAAGTTCGCGATGGCCGCGAAGCCAAGCCCCACCTGCGGATCGATGAGGGCGTAGAGGGCGAGAAGGAACAGGAAAATCATCAAGAATCGCGAGAAACTCGTCCGGTTGAGGACCAGAGGGGGAGGCCTCGTCTCCATCGGTTCGGCGGGGGGTTCGGCGGGCTCCGACGAGCCGGAATCCTCGTCCACGGATTCGCCAACGGACCTCGTGTTATAAGGGTTTGCCGCCACGCCGCAGGGAGAACGCCTCAGTCGCCTTCGGGTGTGGCGGTGGCCCCGCCCAAGGCCGTTTGGATCTTCCCCGCGAGGTCGTTGTAACGCTCGGAGAGCGACTTCTCCTGCTTCTGGAGCGACTTCACGCGAATCGTCAGCGTCTCCTTGTGCTCCTCGAGCTCCTTCTTCAGCGCCTCCCGGTCGTCCTGGCGGACGAGGAGCATCCCGATGCTCTTGTACACCGGCGTCTCGTTCGAGATCTTCCCGAGCTCGTCGAGGGTGGATTCGACCTCACGAAGCTTCGCCTCGAGCTGCACGCGTTGGGTTGCGAGCACTTGGAGTTGTTGTTGCAGGTTCTGGTACTGCGCGATCTGGTTCTGCAGCTGCGGGGAGATGTCCTTCACGCGGCCACCTCATGCACGCGCGAGGCCACGTCGGCCCAGCGCAGGTACGAGTTGACCGCCGCGCGCAGGGCGCTCGTCTCCTCGGCGACGATCGTGAGGGTGAGGCGGTTTCGCCCGGGTCGCATCGAGACGCGGGCCCTCGGTACGTCCCGACCCATCTCCGGCCCGAGCGCCTCGGCAACGACCCGCGCCTCGGGGCCGACCAGTGTGATCGTCGCTCGGCGCATGGTCACCGCGCCTTGACGATCTTCTTGACGTTCGGCCGCTCCTTGTAGAAGATCTTCGAGCCGCACCGCTCGCACTGGATCCCGACCGTGTTGATGTTCGTCCGGATCGGCTCGAGGCACTTCGCGCACTTGTACACGGTCAGGTCTCCTCGGCCTTCGCCTCGGGCTCTTTCGCGGCCTCCACCAGCTCCCGCTTGAAGGACGTCGTCACGACGGGTCGGTAGGCGCCCCCCGCGAAGACATTCCCGCACCGACGGCACTCCCAGACGCCGCTCGACTTCCGGTGGACGGATACGGCCTGACAGCGCGGACAGGTGTGCTTCGCTCGGCGGCCCTCCTCGATCTCTTGGACCCGTCGGCGGATCCGCACCCCGTAGCGGGGGCCGAATCGGCCGACGACACCAGCCTTTCGCGTGCGACGCGCCATCGAGGACCTCAAGGGTTCAGCAAAGGACGGATCTCGCGGCCAACGCGCTGGGCCGTCTCGATAATCCGCTTGACTTCTTCGTAAGTAAAGCTTCCACTTAAGCCTTTTTGCATCGCGCGGATGTCGCCGTTCTCGTCCGTCGTCACGGTGAGCCGCGCGTCCGCCATGCGCTCCTCGTCGAGGCTCGGATCGACCAAGACGATGTCCTTGATCTTCGCGCTCGTCACGCTGACCGGCCAGTGTTCGACGGGGAGCGCGAAGTCTTCGCCGACCCCCATCGCCTTGGCCGGCACCTTGGTCGACGCGAGCGCGGCGACCCCGCCGTACGAGCATGCGTCGAACAGATTGCCATCGTAGTCGAGGACGTGGATGTCGATGAACATGATCCAGACCTTCTCCTTCGGCGTGATGCAGAGCCGATCCATGTCAACCATCTTCGACTCGCGGATCCCGCGGTCCACGACCCGAGCGAGTTCGATCGCGTCGGGCCGGGGCGGGCCCGCCTCGAACGTCGGGCTGGCCATCGGGATGAGCTCGACGCTCGTCGAGAGCACGCCGGAGTTCGGGGTGTCGGGATACGGCTCGCCCACGGACATCTTGATGCCGACGAGGACGTCCGTGTTGCCGAGCTTGACGCGGGCGCTGCCCTCTGCCGTCCCGACGAACGACCGCTCGATCGTCACCTTCCGCGGCTCGTCGAGCGCTCGGCCGTCCACGCGCTGTCCGGTCGATGCGAGTCGGTAGACATGGGCGCGCATCAGCTCGGAGACGATCTCCTCGCTCATCAGATCCCCTCCGGCCCGAAATCGTCCTCCGACGGGGGCGGTTCTTCCGAAGGAGGCGGAGGCGGCACGGGCGGCGACTCCTTGAGGATGTCCTCGAGCGTGACGGAATACCGGCGGCGGAGCGCGTCGCGCTGCAACTCGTAAATCCGATGGGTGGCGCCGATCGACAGGTCCATCGCCTTCTGGAACTCGTCGTAGGTCAGGTGGCCGTCCATCTGCAGGAGCACGATCTCCCCCGTGCGGGGCACGATCGCCATGGGGCAGTCCGCGTCTCCGAAGTTGTCCTCCTCCTTGTTGAGATCGACGCACACGACCCCTTCGATCTTCCCGGAAGCGCACGAGGCGACGAGGTCCCGCATCGGCACGCCGGCATCGGCGAGCGCGACGCTCGCCGCGCTGAGACCGGCGCATCGCGTGCCGGCGTCGGCTTGGAGCACCTCAATGAAGATGTCGACGGACGTCCGGGGGAACTGCTCCGAGAAGACGACGGAGGCGAAGGCCTCCGAGATGATCTTGGAGATCTCGACGGACCGCCGATCCGGCCCGGGCCGTTTCCGGTCGGAGACGCTGAACGGCGCCATGTTGTAGCGGCACTGGACGAGCGCCCGCGCGGGATCCTGGAGGTGCCGCGGGTGCGCCTCCCGCGGCCCGTAGACGGCGGCCAAGATCTTGTTCCCGCCCCACTCCATGTACGCGGACCCGTCGGCGCGCTGCAGCACGCCCGCCTCGATCCGAATCGGCCGCAACTCGTCGGACTTCCGACCGTCGAGCCGTCGGCCCGACGCGTCCATCAGTTTGACTTCCTTCTCGATGTGCTCGATGTCTTCCATGGAAACCCCGTTCCTCACGAGGGCCCCGGCCCTCGCCCTTCGCGCGTCGCACGTTCGATCAGTTCCCGCACGGCCTCCGTCAGCCCGAGGGCCTGCGCCCGCTCCTCGATGAGCCGGATCGCCATCGCGGCGATGGCGGTTTCGCGATCCGTCCCGTCGAGCCAGATCCGGCCGTTCTGCCCGACGTAGATGCTGCAGTTCGTGAGGTCCTTGATCAGGGAGACCATGCTCCCCTGTTTCCCAATCACCCGCGGCACCTTCGTCGGAGAGACCTCGATTAGGATGCCACCGTTCAGTCTGCGTGCCTCGTGTTCCTGCATCGTCAGCTGGACCCGCTTGATCTCGTCGACGCTCAGGACGTGGCACATGATGACGTCCCCGACCTTCAGGTACCGGGCCGTGTCCCCGAACTCGACCCGCCACGGCGACTCCGTCGCGTGGAGCGGGGCCGGATATGGGGAGTTGATGTCGACGAGCCAGTGGGACGGACCTTGGTCGGTCACCTCGCCGATCACGGCGTCGCCCCGCAGGGGGATGTACCGTCCGTTCAGCGGGATGACACTGACGCGGCCCTCGCTCTCGTTCCGGATGCCCAGTTGCGACGCGAAAATCTCTCCGCCCTCGATGTAGGTACCGGGACCCGGCTTCAACCCGGGGCGGCCGACGGCTTCGCCGGGAATGACGAGCTGACGAAGCGAATCACTACCCTGCATTGGTGTTTCTCTCTCACGCAGCGCGTCGAAACGGAGGCGGCTACTTGAGGCTTCCGGTCTCCCGGCCGCGCCCACAACGCCCGTCGGTGACGCATCCGGACGGCGTCCTCCGCAGGTTCAAATATCGCCCCTTAACTGGGCCTCGTAGATTCGCCGTGATCGTTAACGTCCGATACATGGTCAACGACGTCGACGCGGCCGTCGCCTTCTACACGACGCACTTCGGTTTCAAGCTCCTCTCGAACGCCGCTCCGGCATTCGCCGATGTCACCCGTGGCGACTTGCGGCTCCTCCTCAGCGGGCCCACGAGTTCCGCGGGACGCCCGATGCCCGATGGCCGCGTACCGAGTGCGGGCGGCTGGAACCGGATTCAACTCATCGTGGACGATATCGCGGCGGAAGTCGAGCGCCTTCGCGCGGCGGGGTTGCGGTTCCGCAACAATATCGTCACCGGCCCTGGGGGTTCCCAAATCTTGATCGATGATCCCTCGGGCAACGCGATCGAACTGTTCCAGCCCGCGCGGCGATGAACGCATCCCGCGGCGGGGCCGTCCGGCGTCGATAGACGTGGCTAGACGCGCTGGTCCGCCTTCATGATTCGTGTCTCGACGTTCCCTTTCGTCTTCGCGTTCAGTCGTTCGAGGAACTCCGTCTGCATCCCCGCAGGCATCTCGACGACGCCGATCCACGCGCCGCTTGGAGACCACTCCTCCTTCACGATTGTTCCGAACGACTTGATGTCCCCGTAGCTCTTCGCGCTATCCTCCGCGCTCAGCTTGACGGCGATTCGGACTTTCTCGAAGCGGATCGGAATCAGGGGCCGCAAGGCGTCGAGGACTTCCTTCACCTGCTCCTCGATCCCCTTGAACGGGTCCACATGGACCTTCGCCTCCTCCATCGCGTTCTCGATCCGTTGCGGCGGATGTGGCGCGCCGGTCTGCGGGTTGATCGCGTTCGCCGCGATGTACTGGACGATCTGCTTGCGCTTTGCCTCGAGCATCTGGCGGCGCTGCTCCGTGGTCAGCTGGATCTCGCCGCGCTGGATGATCTGCTTGGCGACGGCGAGGGGCTCCGTCGTCCCGAAGAACTCGGTCATCTTCTCCTCGGACGCCTTCGACCCCTTGTGCGCATCCCGGAAGATTTCGTCGATCGCGAGTTCCCCGAGGAGGTCGACCTCTTTGCCGTCCCGGATCCGCTGGACCGCATCCGGCTTGACGAGGACCTCGAACTTCTCGCCCGCCTTTTCGACCCGGGCGATGACGTACTCCTTGAAGATGTCGTCGCGACGGTCCGATCGCAGCTCCTTGGGCATGACCTCGCCTAGGACGCGGTCGGCATCCGCGACAGGTACTGTCCGACCTCGGCTTCGGAGAGCCGCCGGAACCGCTCGCCCTCGACGATGATCCCGACCTCGATCGCGCGGGCATCGAGCTTCTCGCCTTCGGACGCCTTCTGCAGGGCCTGGAGACCCAGGACCATCACATCGTCCTGGTTCATCCCCTCCTTGTACTTCTCTTCGAGGAGCTCCATGACCGCCTGGCGGCCCTGGCCGATGCTGTCCGCCTTGTACGACATGAGCGCTCCGCTCGGGTCGGTCTCGAAAAGATGGGTCCCGAGGTCGTCCACACCGGCGACGAGGAGGGCGGTCCCGAACGGCCGGACGCCGCCGTATTGCGTGTAGTTCTGCTTGTAATCGCAGATCCGCTTGACGAGCAGGTCGACGCCGATCCGCTCGCTGTACGTGACCTTGTTGATCTGCGCGACGAGCCGCGCGTAGTCCACGAGCACCCGGGCGTCCGCCACGAGGCCCGAGGTCGCCGCGCCGACGTGCTCGTCGATCTGGAAGATCTTCTCGATCGACGAGGTCTCGACGAGCCGCGAGCCGATCTTCTTGTCCGCCATGAGGACAATCCCGTTCTTGAACTTCAGGCCGACCGTCGTGTTGCCGCGTGTGACCGCGACACGAGCGTACTCCACCTGGAAGAGTCGTCCGTCGGGGCTGAAGACCGTGATTGCGCGGTCGTACGCCATCTGGCCCGGCTGCATAACGTCCCTCTTCGCCGCTTATTAAGCCGTCCTATAAGGATTTTGGCTTTCGTTAGACGAAGCTCGAAACACTTGCGGCGACGGAACGACATTGACGGTTATAGGGCTCACCACCACTGTGAATCGGCGGCGATCGTCCCGACTTTGCCCTGCGCCGAATCAAAGGTACTTCGCGCTCGCCCGCCGAATCGTGCCGGATGTGCCGAGGGTCGTCACTCGGACCGGCTCGCCGGCAATCGCCGTGACGGTCTGGAGCGCGCGAATCGCCCGGTCCTTCCGGAGGTTCGTCGATCGCACGAGACCCAACGGGCTCTCGAAGGAGACGAGCCACAGGGGCTCCGATGCATCGCGGAGCGCCGCCACGACCTCACGCCGGCTGAAGGCTCGGGCTCCATCCACTCGGAAGGCGATGTAGCGGTACCGCGGGCGTCGCGTGCTCACGCGCGCGCCAACGAAGGGAAAGGGAAAAAGGTTGGGGACAAAAAGGGAGGAGGTCAGCGTACTTCGTCCACTTCGGCGGATGTCCGCACGGGTCCCGTGTAGACCTCCTTGCCGAGGAGGGACTTCGACTTGACGCCGGTGATCACGAGGAGCACGCGGACGGTGTGGTCCAGATCGTCCTCGACGGAGCAACCCCAAATGATCCGCGCCTGCGGGTTGATTTTCTCTCCGACGACCTCTGCCGCCTTCTCGGCCTCGGAGACGGTCAGGTCGGGACCGCCGACGACGCGCACGAGCGCGCCGCGGGCGTGGGTCAGGTCGACCTCGCCGAGCAACGGCGACTCGAGCGCCTCGTTGATTGCGTACTCGATCCGATCGCGCTCTTCCTCGCTCTCGCCGATCCCGATCATCGCGACGCCGCCGCCTTTCATAATCGTCATCAGATCCGCGTAGTCCAGGTTGACGAGGCCCGGCTTCGTGATGATCTCCGTCATGCCCTTAATCGACTGCATGAGGATCTCGTCGGCGACCTTGAACGCCGCGTTGATCGGCAGGCGGGGCACGAGCTCGAGTAGCTTGTCGTTGTAGATGACAATCGTCGTGTCGCAGAATTTTCGGAGCTTGTCCAGGCCCGCCTCCGCGTTCTCCATCCGGATACGGCCTTCCGACTTGAACGGCATCGTGACGACGCCCATCGTGAGCGCGCCCTCCTCCTTGCCGACGCGCGCGACGTACTGCGCCGAGCCGGTCCCGGTCCCGCCGCCCATGCCCGCCGTGATGAACACGACGTGGGCGCCGCGGATGAAGTCCCGGATCTCCTCTTCGCTCTCGTGCGCGGCTTGCTCCCCGACCTCCGGGAGCGCTCCCGCTCCGAGGCCCTTCGTCAGGCGCTTGCCGATGAGGATCTTCTTCGGGGCTCGGACGGACAGCAGGTGCTTCGCATCCGTGTTCACGGCGCACAGCTGCGCGCCGCTGATGCCGGCCTCGCTGCACCGGTTGATCGTGTTCGAACCGCCGCCGCCGCAGCCGACGATCTTGATCGAGACGTTGATCGATTCGACGATCTTCTCAATCTCTTCGTCGTCGCCGGACTTGGACTTGTCCGGCGCCTTCGTGGCTTTCGCGGCCTCGCGCTCTTCCTTTTCCTCGGCTTCCTGGTGTCGGGCCAAGGCTTCGTTCAGAAGCGATTTCATCGTGCCATCCCATCCCGATGGAGTCTGATGGCGGCGAATCCTACTAGGGCTATTTAAAGATAGTCATACATTCGTCAGACAAAACAGGCTTTGACATCCGCCGCGGAGCCGCCGCGCGCGCGGCCGCCTACGTCGACATCGAGGGATTCGCCGCGGAGTTCACGACGATCCCGGAGTTGGTGATGTCGAAAGGGAAGACGACCTCGTCGTGGGACGAACCTTTGTACTTCTCGACGGAGACGAATCGCTTGATGCCGGTCTCGTCCCGGAGCTTGTGGAGCCGGAACTCGCCGCGGGCCAGGAACGACTCCGGGGGGACGTCTCCCTCCTCGGGGAGCTCGAGTGTCAGGAGAGACGTGACCTTCGACTCCGCGAGGTACCGCATGAACGACTGCGTCGTGAGCACCGTCTCGAACTCCCGCATGCAGAAGTACTTCAGCGCGGTGATCGAGTCGATCACGACGCGCTCGTAGTTCTTCTTGATCAGGAGGTTCTTGAGGAGCTGTTGCAGCGAATGGACAGTGACCTCCTTGCTC
This sequence comes from Thermoplasmata archaeon, assembly GCA_036395115.1. Lineage (NCBI taxonomy): Archaea > Methanobacteriati > Thermoplasmatota > Thermoplasmata > Thermoplasmata archaeon. The sequence goes on from DASWDU010000050.1 coordinate 45,954, forward strand.
TCGAAATCCGGCGTCTTCCGGATGCGCTCGCCGATCGCGCGCATCTTGATCGGCTCCTCTTCCGTGCTGATCTCGAGCAGGGGCGTCGGCTCGAAGCGTCGGATGTCGGAGTTCGCGTCGAGCACATCGAGGTCGTCGAGGTTCCAGCGAAACGCCCGCATGTTGATCTTCAGCTCGTTCGGCGGCTCCTCGAGGGCGACGAAGAGACAGCGCTCCCCGCCTTCGAGGCCTTCGCGAAGGAATTGCACCGAGAGGATCGTCTTCCCGGATCCGGGCGAGCCAGAGAGAATGTAGGGCCGCCCGGGGACGAGGCCTCCGTGGAGCATCTTGTCGAGTCCGGAGACGCCCGTGCGAATCTTCGCGGCGCTGGTCACCGGATCACCGGCGGCCGCGGCGGCACTGTCGGGGTCGGCGGGGGCGGCGCCGACCCGACGCGCTCCTTCAGCGAGGAATCGCAGGACAGGGCGATCTTCATCGCCTTCTGGTAGTTGCGCCGCTGGAACGCCAGCATCGCGCGCGAGAGTGCAACTTCGACATCCCGAACCGCGATCTGCCGGCGGTGCGCTTCCTCGATCCCCCGCATCACGGACTCGATGACGTTCGAGACCTCATCGATGATGCGCGTCTCGAGCAACGATTCGCCCGGTTTCGGACCCGACACCGACTCGCGGGACTGAGGCGTTGGGTCGAGGGAGACGGCCATTCCCTTATCGGTGATGGCGACGGGACGCATGCGGTCGTCGAACGACGATCCCCGGAACTTCTCGATCGAGATCGCGCGGCGAATGACGCTTCCGTCGAGCCACTTGTGCAGGCGGATTTCCCCGCGCGAGAGGAAGAACTCCGTCTCCAGCGCCTTTCGGTCCAGGTGCTCGGACACAATGATCGTGGTCGCCTCGAGCTCGGAGAGGAATCGGAGGAACGACTGGATCAGGATGCGGCTGTCCTCGCCATGCATCGAGAACATCTTCAGGGCCGTCATCGAGTCGATGACGATCCGCTTGTACCGCTGTTTCGTCCGCTCCAGGTGCTGGGCGAACTCCTGCTTGATCATCTTCTGCACGCTGTGTACCGTCACCTCGAGGGCGCGCACCACGGAAGACTGCCGGATGTCCGTGACTTGTTCCATGTCGCGGACGTCGAGGGAAGTGCCGACGTCAATCACGGAGCGGGTGCGCTTGTGCGCGCGCACATCCGGAGTCGCGTCGAGGATCTTGAGGCGGTCCATGTTCCAGCCGAACACGGCCATGTTCGACTTGACCTCGATCGGAGGCTCGTCGAGCGTGACGAGGAGGCACGGTTCCTGCGCATGGAGGCCCTCTAGAAGGAAGTGGGCCGAGAGGATCGTCTTGCCGCTCCCCGTGGGGCCCGACACGACGTACGGCCGGGCGGGCAAGAGTCCCCCGCTCAGCATCGTGTCGAGGCCGGCCACGCCTGTCTTGATGCGATCCATCGAAGGCCTGCCGCCAATCGAGCCACCCGGCCCATTCAGGATAAACGTTGCGTCGTGAGAATCAGCGCGCGCCAGAGACGGCCGGGCGTTGCGACTGAGCGGGCGCGGAACAGCCGAAAGGAACCGCCGATCCGCCTCCGGCGCCTCGGAAGGCCGCTCCGCGTGCCGCGCGTCCCCATAGCGGGGGATGGATGTCCCGGGCCGGAGGTCCGTCCTCGCGGCCCTTTTGAACCATCGATCTCCGGGTGTCTCACCGGGGACCTGGGAGTCCCGGGGTATGAGCCCGACGGGATATCCTGGCTACCCCACCCCGCTTCATCTTCGGATCAATTCGCGGCCCGCGGAGGCGGTCGAGCGTCCGCATTGGGATGTGTCGGATAAACCTATCGCGCGATCTCAGAAAAACTTCCGGAACCGCGCGAGGTCTTCGAGGCTGCCTTTCAATTTGATCTTGCCCGTGGCATACGCCTTGAACGGACCAATCTCCCGCAGGATCAGCGCGCGGAGCGTGTCCGCGTCCGTGAGGATCGTGATGTCCGCCTGGTCCACTCCGCCCTCGAGGAGTTCCGCGACCTTCGCATCCTTGACCGTGAAGTGATACTTCGTCCCGTCTTTCAGATCGATCATCACGGTCTTCGAGAGGTCGCCGAGCTCCGCCCGGAACGTGGGGTCCGATTCGGCCTTCGCGTTGAACTTCTGGATCAGGCCCTCAAGCATCGCCCTCATGACTTGCCCCCGCCGAACTCGTCGAGCTTCCGGTTGCGGGACTCCGAAATGAGGCGGCGGGCCGTGTCCCACGAGGCCCGCGTGTGCGGCGGCAGAGAACCGTGGTCCCTAATCCACTTTTCCAGGAAGGCGATCGTCACGGCGTCGTGGGAATATCCCGACCCGATCGGCACGCCGAACTCCTGTTCAATCAATCGCATCTCGCGATCGCGGCGCACCTTCGCCAGGATCGAGGCGGCGCTGACGACGGGGAAGAGCTCGTCGGCGTTGTGCTGCGACACGATCTCCACATGGACGGGCAGTTCCCGCTGCACCGCCTTCTTGAACTCAATCTCGTCGACGTCGGCCGCGTCGACGTACGCCGTCTCGGGCCGGAGCTTGTCGATCAGCTCGGCGAAGAGCTTCGCCTCGAAGTCGTTCAGGGACATCTCCGCCCGCATGACGTCGATCCGCTCCGCCGGGATCACGATGAGCTCGTACCGCGCGACCTTCTCAATCTCCGGGGCCAGGACCTCCCGCCGTTCGGGCGTGAGCTTCTTCGAATCGCGGACGTTCATCTGCCGCAACGGCACGTCCGACTCGATCGCGACGCCGGCGACGATGAGGGGTCCGAGGACGGGACCGCGGCCCGCCTCGTCGACGCCCGCAATCACGGATCATGCCTCGAACAGTTCCCGGGCCGTCTCCTGCGCTCGCGCGACGACCTCGGGCTCGTCCACCGTCCGAACGACGCCGTCCGCCATGAGAATCTGTCCATCGACCACCGTCGCCCGGACATCGCTCCCGCGGCAACCGTAGACGAGGTGACTGATGACGTTAGCGGGATAAAAAGGCGTAGTGTGCGCGCCTTTCAACGAGACGACCGCAAGGTCCGCCCGTTTCCCCGGCTCGATCGATCCGAGTGTGGCGTCGACGCGGAGCGCCCGTGCCGCCTCGATCGTCGCGAGGTCGAGCGCCGATTGCGCGGGCAACGCGGACGCGTCCCAGCGCGTCGCCTTGTGCAGGAGCGTGGCGACCTTCATCGTCTCGAACATGTCCATGCCGTTGTTCGAGATGGGCGAGTCGGTGCCGAGGCCGACGCAAACGCCTTCGCGGATCATCTCGGGGACGGGCGCGACCCCGCCCGAGGCGAGCTTCATGTTCGAGACGGGGCAGTGGGCGACGCTCACGCCTTGGCGCGCGAGGGACCGTACCTCGTTGAGGGTCATCCACACGCAGTGCGCGGCCGTCAGGCGGCCATCGAGGAACCCGATCTTCTCGAGCCACTCGACGGGACGGAGGCCCGTCTTCCGGCGATGGGCCTCGATCTCGCCGCGCGTCTCCGAGAGATGCGTGTGCATCCGGACGTCGTGTCGGGATGCGACCTCCTTCGCTTTGACGTAGGTCTCCTCGGAGGCGGCGTAGACGCCTTGAACGCCGACGGACGGGGTGACGAGCGGGTCGCCGTTGTGCTTCGCGACGAACTGGTCGGCGTTCTTCACCGGGCTCCCGTGCTGGGTCGTCGCCGATTCGTCGAGTGTCACCCACGACAGGAAACCGCGCATGCCGGACTCACGGACGGCGCGGGCGACTTCGTCCTCCCAGTAGAACAGGTCGTGGAAGCTCGTCGTGCCGGATCGAATCATCTCGACGCATCCGAGGAGGGCGCCGATTTGCACGTCGCGCCGCGTGAGTTTCGCGTCGATCGCCGAGGCCCTCGGCACCATCTCCTCGAGCGGGACGTCGTCCGCGATGCCCCGGAGGAGCGTGTTCGCGACATGCTGGTGGAGGTTGACGAAACCCGGCAGGACCGCGCAGCCCGAGCAGTCGATCACCTCGTCTCCGGTCGCCGCCACGGCGCCCACGGCCGCGATCCGATCGCGGTCCACGAGGACGTCCCCCGTCAGGATCCGCCGCCGAGCGTCCTGCGTGACGATGAGCCCGCCGCGGAGCAGGAGGGACAAGGCAGCGGCGTCGATGGGACGATCTGTAGAAAGGTTTTGCGGGCGGGCGCCGATACGCGGGCGTGGACGAGTTCCGGGACGCGCTCGACCGATGCCTGCGACAGATCCCCCGTGGTCGCGTTGCGACGTGCGGTGGGATCGCGCGCGCCCTCGGCGACGTCCGGGCCGCTCGGGCCGTGGCCTCCTGGTTGACCGAGTACCCGGCGACCCGTACCGGCCACCGAGTCGTCCGGGCCGACGGGCGGCCGGTGCTCCCGACCGCAAGCCAACGGCTCGTGAGCGAACGGATCCCGCTGCGGGGCGACCGCGTTCCGGCGAATCGGTTCGTGCCCGTGCGAACGCCGGAGGGGCTGCTCGACCGCCTCCGCCGGGAGCAACGGGACCTCTCCCGCGCGGTGACCGAGAAGGACGAGGGTGGCCCCGCACGACGGATCGCGGGCGTCGACGTGGCGTACGACGACGGTCGGATGTACGCGGCGGCGGTCTGCGTCGACGCAAGCACGCTGGCCGTCACCGAGGTCGCAACGGTCGCCCGCGCCGTTTCGTTCCCATACATTCCCACGTATCTCGCGAGGCGTGAGTTTCCGGGAATCGAGGCGGCGACTCGCCGCCTTTCCGCGAGACCGGACGTCCTGATGGTGGACGGCCACGGACGGTTGCACCCCGCTCTGTTCGGCGTCGCATGCGACGCGGGTGTGCGCCTCGACATCCCGACGATCGGGGTGGCGAAGCATCCCCTCGTTGGGCACGCGATGAAAGCGTTAGGCGGCGACGCGGCGGCGATTCCGGTCGCCCTCGGCGGCGTGACGCGCGGCTACGCTTGGGTCCCTCCAGGTCGCGGCCGACCGATCTTCGTCTCCGTGGGCCATCGGATCTCGCTCGCGACGTCACTGGACCTGGTGAGGCGGACGACGCGACACCGGTATCCGGAACCGCTCGTGCTCGCCGATCGAGCATCTAAAGAAATGAAAAGGAATGAAAAACGGGAAAAGGGTGCGAGGCGGTGAGGCGCGACCGTCGCGGGTCACCGCGAGGTTGTGCGGGCAAGCGGCCTATCTCTTCTTTTTCTTGCCCTTCTTCTTCTTGGCCACTCGTTTCCTCCCTGTCATCTGTATCGTTTGTGGGGTTTTAAAAGTAGCGAAGCATCGATAGATGGTCCATTTTTCGACTTTTATAAAAAAGACGGGATGCGATAGGCGAATCGAAACCGTTTTTTCTGCGCGCAAGCATCCCCGCGGTGTGCGAATCGTCGTCTTCGGCGCCGGCGCCATGGGGAGCTTTTTCGGCGGCCTCTTGTCACGACGTCACGACGTCACGCTCATCGGGAGAGCGGACCACGTAGCGGCGATCCGAGCGCGCGGCCTCCGCATCACCGGGAAGACCGCGATGATCGCGAGGCCCCACGCGGCCACGCGCCTCCCGGCCGGCGCGGAGCCGGAGCTCATCTTCCTCACGACGAAGTCGTACGACACGGCCAAGGCGATGAGCACGTTGCGCCCCTTCGCCGATGAAGCGCTGTTCGTCACCGTGCAGAACGGCCTCGGGAACGCCGAGGCGATCGCGAAGGTCGCGCACCGAGTCGTCGCGGGGACGACGGCGCACGGGGTGACGTACCTCGGGCCCGGGGAGATTCGCCATGCGGGCGTCGGCGAGACGGTCCTCGGCGCGTGGGCCGGGGTTCGCGAAGCGGACCTCGTCCGACTGCGCGACCTCCTCGCGGACGTCGGCGTCGTCGCCCAGATCACCGGCGATGCCAAGACCGAACTGTGGTCGAAGCTCGTCGTGAACGCGTCGATCAATCCGCTCGCCGCCCTCGCCGGCGTCCCGAACGGACGGCTCGTCCGTGACAACGGTCTCTTGGCGTGCATGGAGGCTGTGTGCCGCGAGGCAACGTCCGTCGCGAAGGCGGAGGGGGCCTCCGTCGATCCGGACGAACTCCTCCACCGCACGGTCCTCGTCGCGCGCCGGACCGCGGCGAACCGCGGCAGCATGCTCCAAGACCTCGACCGGCATCGACGCACGGAGATCGATTCGATCAGCGGTGCGGTCGTCCGCGCCGCGGGACGGCACGGAATCCCCGTACCACTGAACCGGGCGCTGCACGCCCTCGTACGCGCGCGAGAGTCGGCGGTCCGGGAGACGTCGGAGTCGAAGTTCGCCAACTAACCTTTATAAACGACTATTTAACTCCCCTCCGCGGCGACCCCCGTCCGCGCCTCGATCCGGGAGCGGAGAGGATCGGAGGTGTGACCTTGGCGAAAATCAAGATCGAGAACGTCGTCGCGTCGACCTCCCTCGGAGAGGAACTCGACCTTCAGGCGATCGCCCTCGCGCTCGGCGGCGCCGAGTACGAACCGGAGCAGTTCCCCGGCCTCATCTATCGCCTGAAGGAGCCCAAGACGGCGACCCTCCTGTTCCGAAGCGGCAAGGTCGTCTGCACGGGCGCGAAGAGCCTCGAGCACGTCAAGACCGCGATCGACATGGTCGCGAAGCAGATCGAGGCCGCCGGCATCCCGATCAAGAAGAACCCGGAGATCGAGGTGCAGAACATCGTCGCCTCATCGGATCTCGGGACGGAGATCAACCTGAACGCGATCGCGATCTCCCTCGGACTGGAAAAGGTCGAGTACGAACCGGAGCAGTTCCCGGGCCTCGTGTACCGGATCGACGTGCCGAAGGTCGTCGTCCTGTTGTTCGGCAGCGGCAAGCTCGTGTGCACGGGCGCGCGGAAGCCCTCTGACGTCGAGCAGGCCGTGGAGAAGATCACGCAGGAGCTCAAGGCCGCCGGGTTGCTCCGCTGACCTCGCGCCGTCTGTCGCCGGAGGATCGATGAAGGAAATCCGGACGGAGATCGACATCGAGGCCTCCGCGGACCGTGTGTGGCATTCGCTCACGGACTTCCCCGCCTTTGCCGAATGGAATCCGTTCATCCGTCACGTGTCCGGCGTACCGAAGGTCGGCACGAAACTCGAGGTGTTCATGCAGTCGTCGGGGACCCGGGGAATGACATTCCGACCGACCGTGACGAAGGCGGACCGGAACCGCGAACTCCGTTGGCTCGGGCATCTCGGCGTGCCCGGGCTCTTCGACGGCGAGCACATCTTCGAAATCGAGGAGGCCGGACCGAAACGCGTGCGCTTCGTCCAGCGCGAGCGGTTCCGGGGCATCCTGGTCCCGCTCCTCACTCGGAGCCTCGATCGGGACGCGAGACGCGGCTTCGAGGAGATGAACCGTGCACTCAGAACGCGGACGGAGTCGATGCCGCCTCCCTGACAACGTCGGGACGGCGCGGGCGAGAAGGCTTATCTCCGCGGCGGGGTACGTCTCGGCGAACGCGTGCGACCGACCGTGCGGACACCCATTTTCGACAATCACATCCACCTTCGAGCCGAGTTCCAAGGGGTCACGGCGGCGAAGGCGTTCGAGCAAGCCGGCGGCACCGCGATGCTCTTGACCCATACGCCGTACGACGAGGTGCCAATCCTCCGCGGGGAAGATTTCGAAGGGGCGTACCGCAAGACCCTGTCGATGGCCGACGCAGTGCGCGCGGCGACGTCGCTTCAGGTCTTCGTCGCCCTGGGTCCATATCCCGTCGAGTTCCTCGGCCTTCGGGAGACGATCGGACCCGAGGCGGCCGTCGAGGCGATGCAGCAGGGGATCGACGGAGCCGCCCGACACATCGCGGAGGGTCGCGCGATCGCATTCGGCGAAGTCGGACGGCCGCATTTCCCCGTCGCCGCCGACGCGATTTCCGCGTGTAATGGTCTCCTCGAATATGCGATGCGGAGCGCGAAAGGCCTCGGGTGCGCGGTCATCCTGCACACGGAAGATCCGACGCCGCAGACGTTCGCAGAATTCGCCGAGATCGCGTCGAGAGCCGGCCTCGCCCCGGACCGGGTCGTGAAACATCACTCGACGCCAGTCACGCGGCCGGAGGACACGCACGGCGTCGTGCCCTCGATCCTCGCGAAGGAGGATCTCGTGGCGACGGCCCTTCGGGGCGGTCCGCGGTTCTTGCTCGAGACGGACTACATCGACGACCCTCGGCGGCCCGGTGCGGTTCTCGGCCCCGCCACCGTCCCGCGGAAGACGAGGGCCTGGCTCGAACGAGGCGTCCTCCGGGAAGAGGACGCGTGGCAGATCCACAAGGACCTCCCCGAGCGCACGTACGGCATCGAGCTTCGCGGATGACGCGGCGACGGCGGGTCCCATCTCAACCGCGTCGTACGTGGAACCCTTTCAGGTCCCCTCTCGGCGACGTCCACGAAATCTCGACGCCGGTGACTTGCGCGTACGGCTGGGAGGCTTTGTTCCATTCGATGCACGATTCGATGGCGGACCGATCGCCCTCGAAGACCGCCTCGACGCTCCCGTCCGGGAGGTTCTGCACATATCCGTCGAGGCGCAGGGCCTCCGCCCTCTCCGCGCAGTGCGCGCGGAAGTAGACACCTTGCACGCGGCCGCGGAAGATCACGCGGGCTCGGCCGTCCATGGCGTTGCCAAATCGAGAGGGATGGAAAGAACTTTACGAAACCGCTCCCGTCCGCATATTCGCGCGGCGGAGGGCCACGTGTCCGATCCGAACGAGATGTACCGGCTCCGCGACGGAGGCATCCGCTGGGTCTTCTTTTTCCGAAAGTCCGACGTCCCACCCCGGGAACTCCGAGTGGTCTCGCAAGCCAAGCAGGAGAAGCTCCTCCGCCTCGCCGTCACCTTCGGCTCGACGGATCCGGCGTCGCGCGAGTATCGGAGCACGACCGCCGTGCATCTCTGGCAAATAGACAGTCTTCCGTCGAGGATCTCGTGGCGTCGCGTATTCGTTCACGTGTTCACTCACGAGCCCTTGCATCACGCAATCGGCCGGTCCCTCGCCGAGATCGCCGAACGCGGCGATCAGGAGTGGGTCATCCGCCGGCTCGGCGACGGCCGGTGGTGGTAGTCGGCCGGCCTCGGCAGGCGTCCCGACGGAATGAGACGCCCGGCCGATCCGGCCTCTAAAGAACTTTATTATACGCGCCCCCGCTATCGCTGCACCCCCGACGGCAGGTTCGCCAATGAAGCGGAACAAGGTCCAAGACCTCCGCGTCTCGGACTACATGTCCACGGACCTTGTGACCGCGATGCCGGACGACACGATCGGGGACGTCCTCGGCAAGATGAAGACGAGGGACATCCACGAGATCCCCGTCCTGGAGCGGAAGAAGCTCGTCGGCATCGTGACGATGCGCGAGCTGATGCGCCGTCGGAATTCGCCGCCGTCGACGAAGGCCTCGACGGTGCTCGAAGTCGCGCCCCAGGTCACCCCGGAGACGACGTTGCCCGAGGTCGCGGAGAAGATGATCTCCGCCGGATTCCGGGCGATCCCCGTGGTGAAGGGAAAGGCCGTCGTCGGCATCCTCTCGCGGTCCGACTTGGTGCGGGCCCTCGTGGAGACGCGCGCCCTCGAAGGGGTCGTCGCGCGCGACTTCATGACCCCGAAGCCGCAGGCCGTCGCAGAGGACGACACGGTCGAGCACGCGGTCCAGATCATGCGGTCCCTCGGCGAGCGCTCCGTGCCCGTCGTCGACAAGAACCGCCACCTGAAGGGTGTCGTCGGGATGAAGGACGTCATCGACCTGTTCGCACGGCCGAAGAAGCGCGAGCACGCCGGCGATCGGGTGGGGCGCGAGGAAAAGGTCGCGCTCGAGGTGAAAGGTGTCATGCGCTATCCGCCCCTGACGGTCGGACCCGATGCGGACGTCCACCGCGCCGCGGAACTCATGGCGAAACAACACGTCTCGTCCGTCGTCGTGACGGAGGACGACGAGCCGGTCGGGATCATCACGACGCAGGACCTGATGCAGTTCCTTGCGAGCCTGCAGGAGCGCGAGCAGCTCTTCGTCGAGATCGGCGGCCTTGAGGACGAGCCGACGGACGCGTACGACGAGATCTACGCGGTCGTCCAGAAGCAGATGCGCCGGATCGCCCAGCTCGTGCAGCCGCGGACCCTCGCGATCCACGTCCAGAAGTACAAGCCGGAGGGCGACCGCTGGAAGTACTCCATCCGCGCCCGCTTCACGACCGCCCACCGGATCTACTACGCCCACCACTTCGACTGGGACCTGCGCGTCGCCTTGGCCGACCTTCTCGACACGCTGTACAACCGGATCGTCAAGGAGAAGGAGCGCAAGGTCACGGAGCGGAAGCGGCATCACGCGCCGTCAACGTAGGTTCCAGTAGGCCCCGTGGGCGCGTTTCGTCGCCTCGATCGCGGCGCGGCCGTGGACGGCGTCGTCGGAGACGTCCGTGAGGGCGAGGTCGATCGTCCGCCCCTCGACCCGAGCGACGACCCCTGCGACGACCTCGGCGAGCGCGTCGAGGTCGTAGCCGCCTTCGAGGGCGATTGCGATCCGGTCGCCGCAGAGCCGGGATGCGGCTTCCGCCGCGCGCAGGACCAGGCCCACGTACCCGGGTGAGGAAAGGGTGAGCGAGGTCAATGGGTCGCGGTAATGGGCGTCCACGCCAAGGCTCATGAGCACGACGTCGGGCCGGAATTCCTCGAGGATCGGCTCGATGATCGCCTCGTCCGCCAGCACGTAGGAGGTGTCCCCACAGCCCGCGGAGAAGGGGACGTTCACCGTGAAGCCGCGCCCCTCCGCCTCGCCGACGTCCTCGGCGGGGCCGGTCCCCGGATAGATTCCGTACTCGTGGGTCGAGACGTACAGGACCGACGGGCTCGTCGCGAAGATGTCCCTCGTCCCGTTGCCGTGGTGGGCGTCGTAGTCGAGGAGGGCCACCCGACGTCCTTGGGCCGCGCAGGCCGCCGCGGCGACCGCCACGTTGTTCAGATAGCAAAAGCCGCCGCCGTAGTCGGGTCCCGCGTGGTGCCCAGGGGGGCGGACGAGGGCGAGCGTTGGGCGTCCGTCGCGGAGCGCCGCCCGGGTCGCCTGCACGACGGCTCCGACGGCCAAGGAAGCAATCCCGAACGTCTCCGGATGCACGGCGGTCTCCGGATCGAGGAATCCTTCGCCGAGATGTTGGACGTACTCGACGTACGACGACTGATGGACCCGCTCGAGGTCCTCCCGTGTCGCGGGCCCCGCCGGCTCGATGCCGGCATCGAGCCGCTCCCGCTTCAGACGCTCGACGATCGCCCGCAGCCGATCCGGCCGCTCCACGTGGTCCGCCGGCACCACGTGATCGAGGAAGCGGGGATCGTAGACGAGCACGTCCGGCCGAACGATGAGGCCGGCTTCAAGGCATCGTCGAGGCCGCCCTCCGGCCTCGGAATCGGTTCGTTCTCACGCCTGATAGTCAGGGAGCGAAACGAGTGAGAATTGGGTCGGCACTCTTAAGCGAACCCCCCCACATATCTTCGATTATCGACGCAATGCGAGACTTTTCCTCCATGAGCCTGGCAGTGCTCCTGCTCGTGGGGGCCGTCGTGGTCGCTGGCGTCGTCCCGCTGATTCGCTCCCCGATTCGACCCGAGGCAACCGAGGCGATGAGCTTCTGGGAGGCGGCGGGTCGCGGCCTCGTGACCGTGACGGCCGTGAACGAAACCTACATGCGTAAGGGCGAGACCGTGACGCGGCCCGTTGGCATCCAAGTCGACAACGCTGCGCATGTCCCGGTGGAGGTGTCGGAGGAGGCCCTCCTCATGAGCCCCCATCCCCTCGGGCCGCCGCAGAATCCGCTCCAGACGACGCAAGATGCGGTCTTGACCGTGCAGACGATCCCTCCCGGCGGGTCCCTCGTCTACTCGTACGGTGAGGAGGTCCTCCAGGACTTTCTGGATCCTCCGGCCTGGTGGTGCTCCGAGGAGTTCCAATTCGTCCAGGCCGACACCCCGTTCCGAATCGGGGGCGAGACGCTGCCATTCGCCGTTCGGAACGTCATCAAAAACGAACACTACGCGAACGGCGACGACAACACGCAGGTGGATCTGTGGAGATACCTGCGGTCGAACGCGACCGTCGTCGTCGGGAAGGAGCCCCTCTGGACACAACTCGATGGGAGTCCGGGGCGGCCGATCGACGTGACGATCGAGGCGACGAACATCGCGGTATTCACCTTCGAGGATCGCATCGCGGACGACGTGAACGTGACCCACGGTGCAATCGAGGACGACGTGCCTGCGGGATGGAGCGTGGAGGAGGGGAGTTACTCCACCCCGCCGGACGAAATCGTCGTCCACGACGACGGGTCGCGGACCCTGCGGTGGTTCGTCGACCTGCCCGCCGCCCTCGAGAGCGATTCGAACGATCCGACGGATCCGACGCCCTACGAGACGGTGACGCGGTCGTACACGCTCGTCTCGCCCGCGCTCGACGCGGGCGTCATCGAGCTGCCGCGCGCCCGCTCGGACATCGACTCCGACGGGGCCTCGGACGCCGTCTCGGCGCCGCCTGTCGTCCACGTCATCCCGACCGGAGCGCCCATCGCGAACGCGGGCAGTCCGTATTCCGGCCGCGAGGGCGAGACGGTCCACCTGGATGCAGGCGCTTCGAGCGATCCCGAAGGCGATTCGCTGCGGTTCCGTTGGGACTTCACCGGAGACGGCACGTTCGACACGGACTGGTCGTCCGGCCCGGCCGCCGATGCGACGTACACGGACGACTTCGCAGGTGCCGCGGTCGTCGAGGTGACCGACGGCAGCCACGTGACGTCTGCCTCGGCCTCGGTGGCAATCGGGAACGTCGACCCGGAAATCCAACGAATCGACGCGGTCGCTCAAGCGGGCTTCCGGATCGAGATGGCGGGGGAGAAGTGGCACGACCTGAACTTCACGCTCTCCTCCGATGCGGGCGTCCTCGCTTCCGTCGACCTCGTGCGACGTCCCGGCGGACCGCAGACGCAGGCGGCCTCCACGGACCTGTTGACGTTCTCCCTCCTGGAGCATCCCTCCGCGACGCTCGCCTACACCCCGCTGGACGATCCGGTGAACGGACGTCCAACCGGCGACAATCCCGCGTGGATCGTCGTGATGCTGCCGGACGGCCAGGAACGGCGCGTGTCGCATAACTTTAACACGCAGCACCCGGCCACCTGGACCTGGACCGCGGAGGACCTCGCCACATCGTTCGTGCGGACCGGGGTCACGTTCCGGGCGGGCCTGCACGACGCGGGCAGCGACGACCTCATCGCGACATGGGACTTCGGGGACGGGACGTCGGCGATGCAGACGTTCTACAACAACGACGGCGTGGGACCGGACCCGGCGCAGAGTCAGGGCGGGACGGCGCCTTTCGACCTAGATACGCTGATCGTCCACGGATATGCGACGGAGGGCCCGCTCGTCATCACCCTCACTCTGCACGACGACGACGGCGGCCTCGCCACCGCGACCTTCTCCGTCGACGGCGGTTGACGGAAAAGGTTCTGTAGCGGCCGGGGGGTG